>CALUTA010000144.1 GCA_944323585.1 Candidatus Gastranaerophilales bacterium | reverse complement strand
TCTATTAATCAGCTTATCTGGAACTTCGGAAAAACTAATGCAAGAATTAAAATGCAAAAATTCAATATGATTTCTTCCCAATTTAGTTTTGACAATACTGTTTTATCAACGATTTATACAGTCAAAAACAATTACTACGGGGTTCTTGCGGCAAAAGCATCCCTCGACGTTAACAGAGCAAATGTCCAGATTAATGAAAGAAATTACCAGAGAACAAAAGCTTACTTTGATGAAGGGATTCGCTCTAAAATCGACCTTGTAAATGCCGAGGTTTACCTGAGTGATTCCAAAATTGCACTTGTTCAGGCTGAAAATCAATACAAAAACGCAATGGTTCAACTGAATAATTCAATGTATATAGCATACGCTCCGGAGTATGAAATCAAAAATACCGAAACTTTCAACTTCAAAAGAAATGAAATTCCGGTGAACCTTGAAAAAATTTCCGAAAAAAGCAACATGACAACACTTCCTAAAGACGTAAGCGATGCCACACTGACATCTTCTGTCGAAAAATTAAATGTAATGGAAAACTTTAAATTTGACCCGTTTCCTTATACTTTTGAAAAATCAGTTGAGATAGCAATAGATAACAGACCAGACTTAAAAGCATATGAAAACACATTAAAAGCAATGAAACAGTCCCTGCTTTACATAAAACGCCAGTACTACCCGACACTTTCAGGTACAGCAGGCTACACTCTCAGAGATTCACAATATAGTACAAACTCATTCAATATGGGACTGACCCTAAATACTTCTTTTAACATCATGGGACTTAAAAATGAAATAGAAGCCGGAAAAATTCAAGTTGACATCGCTCAAAATGATATTGACTTACTCAAACAAAACATTTATTTTGAAGTTCAGGCCGCTTACATCAATATGATTCAGCTTGAAAAACAAATCCCGCTACTTGCAGTAAGCGTAAAACAAACCCTTGAAAATCTCGAACTTGCAGACGGACGATATTCTGTCGGAATCGGAGATTACATAGAACTTCAGGATGCCAAAGTCAACTACAATAACGCACAACAGGCTTATGTAGAAGGTGTTTACAATTACAACGTAGCACGTGCTGCACTTGAACAGGCTATAGCTTTAAAGCCTAATGTAAAAATTAATATTGAGGATAAAAATTAATGGAAATTAAAAAATTTTTAAATCAAAGATTTATAATAACAGGCGGAGTGCTTCTCGCCCTTACTGTCGGAACAGCAACTTACGTAACAATAAAAAACAAAGTGCATTATATAACACAGCCTTTAAAAAGATGCACTATCACTGAAATCGTTGAAGCATCAGGCACAATAAACCCCGTAAACACAGTAAGTGTAGGTTCAACAGTATCCGGACTTATCAAAGAAATTTATGTTGATTTTAACTCCGAAGTCAAAAAGGGGCAGCCCATGGCACAGATTGACCCCGCAAACTTCCTTGCGACTGTCCAACAAAATGAAGCACAAATTGCAAACGCTCAGGCAAATCTTGCAAGGCTACAGGCTGTAATGGATTATGACTACAAAATGTATGTGAGATACAAAAATCTTTATGCTAAAAACTTCATTGCAAAAAGCGAACTTGATCAGGTTGAAAGCACCTACCGTTCTGACCTTGCACAGATAAATGCCGCAAAAGCACAGATTGCTCAATATCAGGCATCACTAAAAACAGCAAAAACGAACCTCGGTTACACAAGAATTATCGCTCCTGTAGACGGAACAGTAATTTCCCGTGAAATAGACCTCGGGCAGCCGGTTGCCGCAAGCTTTCAGGCTCCGCAATTGTTCACAATCGCACAGGACTTAACCGAAATGCAAATTGAAGTAAATGTCTCGGAAGCAGATATCGGAAAGGTTAAAGAGGGGCAGGATGTAACGTACACCCTCGACGGATACGCAGACAGCCTGTTTAAAGGCAAAGTTACTCAGGTAAGACTTGCCTCAACTACAACAAGCAACGTCGTCACATATTCCGTAATAGTGGATGTAAAAAACGAAGACTTGAAACTTAAACCAGGAATGACTGCAAACGTTTCTATCATAACAAATCAGAGAAATGATGTTCTGTGCCTGCCAAATATTGCGCTCAAGTTTACGCCGAACACAGACGGCAAAAAATACGAAAAGCAGGGTGTCTGGGTATTAAAACACAATAAACCGGTAAGATATGATATCAAAACAGGTGCAGGAAACGATAACTTTACGGAACTTATATCAAAAGATATTCAGGAAAATGATGCAATAATTACGGGCATAAAAGGCAAAAACACAACAACATCACAAACTAAACGCCGCAGAGGCCCGGGAATGTTTTAGAACTAAATCATAAGGTTAAAAATGTCGCTTATCGAAGTTAAAGATGCAATTAAAACATATCAAACAGGTGAAGACAGCTTTAATGCACTCAACTGTGTGTCGCTGAATGTTGAAGAAGGTGAGTTTGTCGCAATAATGGGTGCATCCGGATCCGGCAAATCCACATTTATGAATATGCTCGGCACTCTCGACAAACCCAATTCAGGCAGTTATCACCTTGACGGAATTGATATGCTACACCTGACACCTAATGAAGTTGCCCATATCAGAAATGTTAAAATGGGATTTGTATTTCAAGGCTTCAATCTTATTGCAAGAACAACGGCCCTTGAGAATGTAGAACTTCCAATGATTTATAAGGGAGTTCCGGAAGAAGAGCGGGTTGAAAGGGCAAAAGCAGCACTGAAAATAGTCGGACTTGAAGCAAGAGAAGACCATATGCCGAACCAGATGTCAGGCGGGCAGCAGCAGAGAGTTGCGATTGCACGTGCAATTATAAACGATCCCCCTTTGATCTTAGCAGACGAGCCGACAGGTAATCTTGATACAAAAACAAGTATTGAAGTTATGGAATTTTTTGTAAAACTTAACGAAACAACCGGCAAGACAATAATTCTTGTAACTCACGAACCTGACATTGCGGAATACTGCAAACGTGTTGTCAGATTTAAAGACGGAAACATAATTTCAGACGAAATTAACACAAAACGCAAACTTTGCGGGTAAGGAACACTTATGCTTGATTTCAAATCAACAGTAAAAATGGCAATAGTATCATTAAAGATAAACAAAATGCGCTCAATGCTGACTTCTCTTGGTATAATCATCGGTGTAAGCGCAGTTATAGTAATGCTTGCAGTAGGTTCCGGCGCAAGCGAAAGAATTGCCAAAGATATGGAATCAATGGGCAGCAACCTTCTTATGATACGTTCAAGCTCAGCCACGACAGGCGGTGTCAGAATGGGTTCCGGCACAAAACCTTCACTGACTCTAAAAGACGCCGAAGTTATTGAAAGCAACGCTCAGGGAGTTCTGGCAGTAGCGCCATACTCAAGCTCCAGTTCGCAACTAACTTACGGCAACCAGAACTGGGCTACGACAGTTGCGGGAACAACGGCCTCCTACCTTTACATAAGAAATTACGAAATCCTTCAGGGCCGAAATTTTATTCCTGAAGACATAAAAAACAGCACAAAAGTTGCTATCGTAGGGGATACTGTTGCAACAGAGCTTTTCGGCGACATGAACCCGATAAATAAAACAATGAGAATCGGAAATGTTCCGTTTAAAGTAATCGGTCTTTTAAAAACCAAAGGCGAAAACGGAATGGGAATGGATCAGGATGACCTTGTATTTATTCCGATTACAACAGCACAGAAGAAAGTTTTCGGAACCGATTTTCCGGGAAGCATCAAGATGATAAATGTAAAAGCCCAGAGTGATGAAACCCTCAGTATTGCAGCCAGCGATATAACCGACATTTTAAGAAGACGCCACAATATCGGCAAAAATCAGGATGATGACTTTGAAATCCGAAACCTTGCCGAAATGCAGGAAACAATAAAATCTTC
>CALUTA010000143.1 GCA_944323585.1 Candidatus Gastranaerophilales bacterium | reverse complement strand
AGCAAAGGAATTACACCGAAAGAACTCTGCGATATCAACGCTCAATCGTTTAAAGATGCGTGGAAAGCCCTTGATATTGATTATACAAGGTTTATAAGAACAACGGATGACGACCATGAGGCTATTGTTCAGAAAATCTTTAACAAACTTCTTGAGCAGGGGGACATCTACAAACACAAGTATGAAGGTTTGTACTGCTCTGGCTGTGAAAGCTTTTTGAGCGAAAAAGATTTGACGGAAGACGGACTTTGTCCGAATCACCTTAAAAAGCCGGAAATTGTCAGCGAAGAAAATTATTTCTTCAGACTTACAAAATATAAAGATGCGCTTATCAAATATATTAAAGAACATCCTGATTTTATAATTCCGCAGTTCAGGGCAAACGAGGTTCTGAACCAGTTAGAAGATATTCAGGACATTTCGGTTTCCCGCTCAAAAGACAATGTTCAGTGGGCAATTGATGTTCTCGGCGACTCTGAACAGACAATTTATGTCTGGATTGATGCGCTTTCAAACTATATTACGGCTCTGGGGTATGACACAGAAAATCCTTCCGAAAAATTCAAAAAATACTGGCCGGCTGATGTTCAGGTTATCGGAAAAGACATTCTGAAATTCCACAGCATTTACTGGCCTGCATTTTTGATGGCGCTTAATATTCCGCTTCCGAAACATATTTTTGCTCACGGCTGGATTACGATTGACGAGAGCAAAATGTCAAAATCTCTCGGAAATGTTATTGCGCCGACTGATGTGCTGAAAAATTTTGATCTGGATATTCCGGATCCTTTCCGCTATTACATGGCGGTTTCTGCCCCTTGCGGAAAAGACGGCAACTATTCTGATGACGATTTTAAAGAAAAAGTTAATGCGCATCTTGCAAATTCTATGGGCAACCTTTTAAACAGAACGCTTTCAATGCTTGTTAAGTATTTTGACGGCGAAATTAAGCCCGAGTTTGATGTAGAGGATAATGAGCTTGTTTCAGGTTCAAGAAGCCTTTTGCAGACTGCTAAAAATAAAATTGACCTTGTAAAAAGCCATTTTGACAGGTTTGAAATTGCGGAAGCCGGAAATGAGATTACACAGCTTGTTGATATTACAAACAAATACGTAACGGACAATGCGCCGTGGACGCTTGCAAAAGAAGAAAAGATGACTGAATGCGGTCAGGTTTTGACAACGGTTCTTGAAATTATGTGCGTTGTATCGGCCCTGATTTACCCGTATTGCCCGAATATTGCGCAGAGAATGGCTTCTCAATTGTCTTTTGATTTGAAGTCTGTCAACCTCGATAAACTCGGCACCAAAAATCTTAAAGCAGGCAAATTGATTTCTAAAGAGGATATCAAGCCCGTATTTTTAAGAATGGACAGCGAACTTGCCGATAAAAGCAAGAAGTAATGAAAAGATTTAAAAATCAAACTAAAAATCGGGGTTTATACTACCCCGATTTTTAGTTTTAAAGTAATAAAGACTATTTGAATTTCCGCATCATTTTTAAGGCTTTGTTCATTGCGTGTTTGCCCATTTTAGGGTTCAAACCGCCCGGCATGCCGCCTGTGTTTTTCATATTAGGCATTCCGGCGCCCATTTTGCCGAACATACCCTTCATATCATGCAGACCTTTCATCATCATTCGCATTTGCTCAAATTGTTTTACGTAGGCATTTATTTCCGCAAGATCCATGCCGCAGCCTTTTGCAATCCTTTTCTTGCGGCTGGTGTCCAGAAGATCAGGTTTGTTGCGTTCTTCAGGCGTCATGCTCTGTATAAAAACTTCAATTCGTTTGAACTGTTTTTCGCCTTCGTGTGAAATTAAATCCCTGTCGTCTTTGCTTATATTTAACCCCGGAATCATTCCAAGTATATTTCCGACAGAACCGAACATTTTCATCTGTTTTTGCATGTTCAAAAAGTCATTGAACGAAAATTCCGCTTTAGCCATTTTAGCTTCAAGTTCTTGTGCCTGTTTTTCGTCAAAAACTTCCTGTGCTCTTTCAACAAGGGTTACGATATCGCCCATGCCGAGAATTCTTGTTGCCATTCTTTCAGGATAAAAATCTTCAAGAGCATGAAGCTTTTCGCCTGTGCCTGTCAGTTTTATCGGCTTGCCTGTGCAGTAAGCAACACTGAGAGCGGCACCGCCTCTGCTGTCACCGTCAAGTTTTGTCAATACAAGTCCGGTAAGCCCGATTTGTGCATCAAAGTTTTCAGCTACATTTACGGCTTCCTGACCTGTCATTGCGTCTATTACAAGGAGTTTTTCCGACGGATGGAAAATTCTGTCTATCAAAAGAAGTTCAGCCATCATATCAGTGTCAATCTGCAATCTTCCTGCAGTATCAAGAATAAGAACATTATAACCGTTTGCCTTTGCGTGTTCTATTGCTTTTTCGACAATGTTTTTGACGTCTTTTGAGTCGGGAATTGTGAAAACTTCAACTTCGATTTCCTTACCGAGAGTCTGAAGCTGTGAAATTGCAGCTGGTCTATAAACGTCGCAGGCGACCAGAAGCGGTTTTTTCCCTTCTTTCTTCAATTTTACTGCAAGTTTGGCACTTGATGTTGTTTTACCTGACCCCTGAAGACCAAGCATCATAATTAATGAAGGGTTATCATTTAATTTAAGCGGGTGTTTTTCTTTGCCGAGAAGTTCAATGAGTTCGTCATGTACGATTTTTACAAGCTGCTGTGAAGGATCAACCCCCTGCACAACATTTTCGCCCTCTGCTTTATCCCGAATTTTTGAGATAAATGATTTAACGACTCTTAAGTTTACATCAGCATCAAGAAGTGCACGACGAATTTCTCTGAGGGCTTCGTGCATATTTTCCTGTGTAAGTTCCTTACCTCTTGTGCCGTGTATGATTTTTTGTAACTTTTCGCTTAAACTGTCAAACATTTTTTATCCCTTTGTGCCTGTGTCATTGATAGAATTATACCATGAAAAAACACGATTTGACAGGCACCTAAGCGATTAAATCCTTAGTCGTCATAATCATACGGGTCAAAAACAAATTTATACGGGTCGTCTTTCGGTACTCTGTTGCTTGTGTCCACACCTTCAAGCGGAGTGCCTTCATAAAAAGATTTTCTTGCTTTTTCACATTCTTCAGGGGAGTAAAGAAGTTCTTTTTGTGTAGACCTTCCTCCATGAGCTTCCATATATGCATCATAAGTCATTTCTTTAATTGCTTTGCCGATATTTTTCCATCTTTCAGCTTCACTGCAATTTTCAAGTTCTGATGTGTCTACAAAACCCCAGTCATCAGCTCCGTAACCTGATGTAAAATGCGGTTGGGTATTATGTTTTTGAGAATTATTATTTATCTTATTTGAATATACAAAAGGTTTATAAGTATTAAAAGAAACTTGCATAGCACCTCGCAATTGTTGTTTTTATTCATGTTTAACCACAAAAAGAAGATTTTGTGCTACTTCATTAGTAAAAATTTACATTATTTTACATAGTTTGTCAACCAAACATCATAAAAATGAATGATTTAATTTTAAGGGCGGTTTGCTATATTAAAACCATACTCCTTAGAGACTAAGATACACATATCCCTAATCAACAGCTATGCACCTCAAGTACATAGCTTTTTTTTATGATACAAATTGAATATTTTAATATTAATATTTATTCAGGTAATTGGGATGTTTATATTACAGAGATTTTCTATATGATTATAATTTTTAATAATCAGAAAATTTCTGCCGTTAAACAAACAAAAGAAAGTTATAGCGGACAAAATTGTTGACAAAAAAGTTTGAGCGAATAGAATTAAATTATATCTGATAAAACCTTATGGAGGAGTGCCAGAGCGGTTGATCGGAGCGGTCTTGAAAACCGTCGTACGTGATGAGCGTACCGTGGGTTCGAATCCCACCTCCTCCTAATTT
>CALUTA010000142.1 GCA_944323585.1 Candidatus Gastranaerophilales bacterium | reverse complement strand
GGCAGCCCCTCGCAATAAACGGCACCGCTAACAATTAAAACGAAAACTCATCGTTTACGTTTAAATTGTTAGCCTGTCAAAAAACAAAGCTTTTTTCCTGCCTCTGCTCGGGGCAAAAAAAAACGACCATTGCGGCCGTTGAAAATTAATAGGAAAAAGGGAAAGGAAATGTTTAAAAAACTTTGTCGCAATTTCATCCTTTGTTTCCTTTGCGATTTATATAAAGCTTAAATGTTTATAAGCTTGTTTTATTTTAAAGGCAGACCGGTTTTAGCCGGTGCCTTTTGTTTATTAACCGAATGTTTTGAATGTAGATTCGGTGTTCTTTTCGATAACTTTTTGAACAGCATCCATTTCAGTTTGGATTGCATCCTGTTCAGTATCTAACTGCTTCAATCTTAATTCAAGGTTTTTATCCTGAGCCTGAATGATTTCGATTTTTGCGTTAATCTGGTCAATAGCCTGATCGTACAGGTATTTTTCGTGTTCGTATTCATTCATAGCGTCGTTATAAGCATCCTGATCGGTTGTAGTTGTTGTTGTCAACGTGTATGTAGAATAAGTGCCGGTTCCGTCATCATTCGGAATTGATATTGAGATAAATCTTCCTGATGAATCTCTTTCAACCATACAATTTTCTACTGCTTTGACTTCACGAACTTTAGTGTCGCTGCCGATTGTGTAACAATTGATGTTAGATAAGATATTGCCGTTTTCATCGGTTTTGTCTGAATTGTTTTCGATATCAGCTTTTTTGTAGAAATATGGAACTTCTTCGCCTGTAGAGGTGTTGGTTACATATCTGATGTACCATTCATTGGTTCCGTATTTATCTTGAAGCTGCTGCATCCAGGCTTGTTCTTCAAGAACTCTTGCTGCTCTTTCATCATCATTTTCAATTGAAGGATCTTCTGTTCCTAATTCTCTTAATAAGTCAGAGCCTACATAGTATTGACCGCCTTGAACATTAATAATGCTTGTTGATGCTGCAACCGGAACATAGTCATCCTGCCATTTTGAAAGATAACTTACTGTGTAAGTTCCGTCAGCCTGTGCAATCATTGCTGTAATCTGGTTTGTAAGAGCTCCGTCTTCAAATGTATAAACTGTTTTGGTGTAACTGTCGACTGATGGAGGAACCGGAACAGTCATACCCAACAGGTCGTTATAGTAGTTTGCAGACTGGTTAGACAATGAGGTACGTTGCTGGTTGATCTGCTGACCTTCGTACTCTACATTGGTCTTGCGAGCTGTCAAACCTAAAAATCTAGCTTGTGACGCTGCCATTCCCATAACTGTTTGCCTTTCCTTTCATCATCTTGTGTACTTACATGCATGTTTACGACAACCATGGGAAAGAACTTTAATTTTTGGTTTAATAATGTTAAGATTTTGTAACAATTGATGTGCAAGGTTAGTCTTTAAATCTGTCTGAAATGTAAGCCAGTATTGCACCTCCTACTTCTTCGTTAGGATCGAAATTTGCCTGCGGAGGATTGATAGAATTCCTGATAAGCATGGCAACAAGAGGCCCGAAGGCATCAGGAACCTGTATTTTTCTGTAAATTCCGGCTAGAAAAGTCTGAATGTTTGGCGAATTTGTGTTATTAAATCTTGAAAGCACAGGATACATCTTATCAATACCCGCTGTCCCGTTTTCTATCATTCGGTCTAAGATATATAAGTTTTCCGTGATTTCAGCTTCATTATTTGATATTGAAAGGGTATTCGCAATTACGGGCAGGGCATTTTCTTTCTGTTTTACAAAGGCATCTACTTTTACGGGATCAACAAGAATATGGTTTCTCTGTCCGGACGGCATCTGTATAGAAGCCGGCATGTATGTGTTCTGTGATTGAGGATAATAATTCTGTGCGTACATATTATTATATATATATGGTTGTATTGGTTGAAGCATTTTTTAATCCTTTTTGTTCTTGTCAGCGGTTATGAATATACAAACGGCGGGCCGTTTTTGATTTCAAATAGAATGTTTTCAGCCATTGTTTTTAATTCTTCCTTCGGTTTTCCGGTCTTCGCCTGTTTGTAAAATTCGTCCATCAAAGGCTGAATTGCTGCGTCTTTTTTTGATTTGAAATTTTTTAATTCCGTGGAAACAAGACGCTGCTGTAGTTCAGCTTCTGTGTCGGCATTGATTTTTTTGACCTGAACATCTTTTACGGCTTCCCCGATAAGCTTTCCGCCGTACCCGATTGCTGCAAGCCCTGTGGTGCCGAAGAATAAGGCTTTGAATTGCTTGTTATCCGTGTCAAGAAGGTAATTGTATAAGAATGCTCTAAAGTCGTCTACGTGTGAGTAGAAGGTTACTTTTGGTGTTGAACCGCCGCCGCAGCCGGGGTTTGCGTCAACTGTCGAGCGTTTCAGGTCTTGCAGAATAGACCTGATAAAGTCCTCTTTGTTGTCAATATTCAGGTTTTTCAGGTAATTTCTAATCTGAGGTTCTGTAGGTTCTATTGATTTAAAGAGGTTTTTCAAATTTGCAATTGTCTGCTGTTGATTGTCTTTTGTTGAATTTGTGACAACTTTTTGAATTTCTTCGCCTGTTTGGGTTACAAAATCTTTTATGTGGCCTTTGCTTTTTGTAAGGTTTTTAAGTGATAGGAATCCCAGTCCTATTATTCCTGCAAAAGTTCCGAGGCCTAATAATATATAATTAATATTATTATTTTTTTCTGATTGAGTATTTTCTGAGGCGGAGCCTTTAAACATAATGGCTTTAAATGTTTCATCGGGTGTTTTTCGCCTTGGCGGCTCATATTTGAGAAATTTGCCGAGTTCTATTGCTTTTTGTGAGAGCATACTTCTTGTAATCTGAATTTTGCCTGCAAAAGACTGGGTTTCAATGTCAATAAGTCTTTCCTGAAGGTTTTTTTGAATATCGGCTTCTTTTCTTTTAACCCATACATCACGGAAACCGTCAAAGAAGGTTTTGCCCATAAATGCCATTGCAGTGAGCGCAAATACACCTGTTCCTGCTGTGATTGTTTTCCAGTTCGGGCATTCTACTATTCTGTAGAGAGCCTGGGTTGGTTCATCATTAATCGCAACGTTTCTTAGAGTTGATGGAACACGTTTCAGTGAATCAATGTTCAGGTTAATTTTTGCGCTGTGGTTTATGAGTGCCGTAATTCCTGCAATTGCACCCATTACACCAAGGGCAATGGTGCTTATCGGAACAAGGCTTTTGCCGGCTTTTGTGTCTTTTTCGTAAAGCTTGTCAGGCATCCTGGTGTTCTGGGAAATTACAAGAGTGTCCATGGTGTCATTCAGCGTAATATTCTGCGGATTAGCCGTGTCTTTTATAAATTGATTGACAAGAACACCTTCTTTGGTGTCGGAATTTGTCCTTTTCTGCGCAGTTGTGAGATTTTTTTGCTGTCTTAGCGTTTCATTATCATGAAATATATTGTTATTGACCTGCATTGTTTTCTAAATCCTTTTCGTTTTCCGTAAGTTTTTTGTATAGGTCGTGTAAAAACGTCCTTAATTCAAATGTTCTTTTGGTTTCATCAATTTGTTTGTCGTCGTTGTCAGCGTCAAGAGGTTGGAATATTGCAAACAATGACTTAACTTTTTTCTTTAATTCATTGAATGTTTCAGAGATTTTTTTGTTTATGGAGGCTTTTAGTTCACCCATCATAGCCGTTAATTTGTCGGAGATATCGGCCAGTTTTTGGGTAAGAGTCTGAAATGTGTTTGTAATTGCCGCCGGAACAGATTTTATCAAATTTATGGTTCCGCCAAGCACTGTGTTGAGAATGAAATTTGCCGGTTTTGAAATGATTGAAGGAGTGTTTTGTGTGAAAAATTTTGCAAGTTCGGCAAGCCTTCCTCTTGCTGCATCCATTGAGGTCTGAAAGTTTTGCATTTGTGCTGCAAAATTCAATGCATCCTGCTGGCG
>CALUTA010000141.1 GCA_944323585.1 Candidatus Gastranaerophilales bacterium | reverse complement strand
TTTATAAAACAACACCCTGAAATATTCACTATTACGGGATTACTGGTATTGTTTTATTTTATATTTTTTCACAATATCGGAAACTATCCTTTGATGGACGTTGATGAAACCAGATATGTCGGAATTTCAAGAGAAATGTTCAGAAGCGGAGATTTTTTGTCTTTGTTTTTGAACGGGGATTTCTTTTTTGAGAAACCACCGCTTTATTTTTGGGGAGAATGCCTGTCTTTCGCCTTCTGGGGCGGAAAGATTAACGAGTTTACGGCAAGATTTCCGGTTGCATTGTACGGAATGCTGACCTGCTTTTTGCTGTATTTTACCGGCAAGAAAATTGTATCCAGATCTTTTGGAATAATCTCAGCACTTTTACTTGCAACAAGTATGGAGTTCGTAATCCTTGCCAAATTTGCAATTCTTGACATTGTTCTTGCCACCTGTACAGCATTTTCAGTATTTTTCGGGTTTATGACACATTTTTGCAAAGAAGAAAACAAAAAATATTTCTGGTGGTTATTTTACATATTTTCAGGACTTGCGGTTATGGCAAAGGGAATCCCCGGGTTTGTCATACCTTTTGGCGTAATGTTCTTTGTGTCCATTGTCAGCGGAAAGTTTAAAGAAATATTCAAACCTCAGTATTTTGTTGTCGGGTTTCTGCTCTTTTTACTTGTCACACTTCCATGGCACGTGATTATGCTCAAAACCCACGACCCGAGATTTTTTGATGAATATATTGTCAAACACCATCTGCAACGTTTTTTGAACTCTGAAGATTTAGGCAGAAAACAGCCGTTTATATTTATGTTTTTGACCTATTTGTGGGGGATTCTTCCGTGGACATTCTCCGCTGCGGCCGCTGTTTACGGCTGGTTTAGAGAAAAACTCGGTGCGGTAAGGTTTAAAAAAGACGAAGTTGACAATTTTATTGAAAAAATTGCAAAACTCAATCCCCTCAAAAACTTTAAATACAATGAACTTTCAGACAGCTGTAAGTTCCTTTTATTCAACTGGATTGCGTTTGTATTCATAATGTTGTTTTTCTCGGTATCAAGCACCAAATTGATAACCTACATTCTGCCGATATACCCGTATTCAGCGGTAATTCTGGGATTTGTATGGAAAGATTACATTGAAAAAGGGAAATTTGAAAAAGAAATCAATTTTTCAGCTGCATTTTTTGGCGGAGCGTGCATCTTAGCAGGATTTTTGACAATGTTTGCAAAGTTTGTTTTGCCAGCCCAAATCTACAGCGACTTTTTGACCGTAAAGTGGTTTTGCATAATCTTAGTACTGGTTACAGGAAGCGCAAGTTTTCTGTTTTTGCATAAAAAAATCAGACTTGGCCTGTTTTTGACCTACGTAATATTTATGGCAATTCTTTCAGGCTGGGGATATAAGAAATTTTTTGACATGGACTACAAAT
Organism: Candidatus Gastranaerophilales bacterium; assembly: GCA_944323585.1. Lineage (GTDB taxonomy): Bacteria > Cyanobacteriota > Vampirovibrionia > Gastranaerophilales > Gastranaerophilaceae > Scatenecus. The sequence goes on along the minus strand of CALUTA010000141.1, from coordinate 2,555 downwards.
TCGGTCAAAACGACCTTATGAGAATGGCAAAATTCGCAAAGGCCGAAGGATATGACCTGATGACCGTCGGATTTGGCAAAAGATATTCTGTATATTACTACTACGACGGGCAGGTGGAATTCTTTACGGAAGACGATTACGACATGATGGATGAACTTCTTGAAAACAACAACCTGCGCATTATCGTCAGAAATAACGACCTGCCGGCAATTGAAAAGTCCGCTGACATAACAATTGTTGATGCAGGACGAAAATATTCACTTATTAAAGCAAGCAAAAAAACAAAATAGTTACATGGAAGAGGACTAAGAAAGATCCGGATTGCTTCGCCTACGCTCGCAATGACATAATACCAGCCGACCTTGGCGGAGCGAACAATCAATGTTCCGTTTCACTACAACAGAGCAAGTGCTGTTTGAGTGCGAAGCACGAGTTCACTTGCTTTATGTGAAACGGTTACAATTGATTAGTGAGTGAAGCTCAGGTCGGGAGTTTCTTTGCGGTACTTTCTTGTCGGCACAAGAAAGTACCATCTTTCACTGCAACATAAGAAAAGATTGAACATTATAAAATTCTTTGTTGGGCTGAAAGTTAAGTAGGTCGGATTTACTAATCCGACATTTTATCTATAACTTTGTTGGGATGTAAGCCCAACCTACTAACTCGCCCTGCAAAAAACGTATTTTTTGGTGCCTTGCCTCAGAGTTTTGTTCTCTAAAACACGTCTGTCTTAATCGGGTTTTTAAACTTGGTAATATTCCCCTGAAACAGAAGTTTAACCGTTCCGACAGGACCGTTTCTGTGTTTTGCAATAATAATCTCTGATTCACCCTTGTTTGCGGCTTTGATTGATTCATCCTCCTCGCCGTCAGCTTTTCTGTAATATTCATCACGGTAAATAAACATAACAATATCAGCGTCCTGCTCGATTGCACCGGATTCACGAAGGTCGGAAAGCATAGGGCGCTTGTCAGTTCTGGACTCAACCGCACGGGATAGCTGTGAAAGCGCAATTACCGGAACATCAAGCTCTCTTGCAAGGGTTTTCAGGCCTCTGGAAATCGCCGAAATCTGCTGCATACGGTCTTCTCTTCCTGAACTTTCCATCAATTGAAGATAATCAATTACAACCAGCCCGAGATTTTTTTCTTCCATCTTCAAACGTCTGCACTTTGCACGGACATCCGTAAGCGTACAACCCGACGTATCATCAATATAAATAGGCGCCTGCGCAAAGGAGTTCATGGCATCAGCAAGCTTTTCCCAGTCTTTGCTCTGCATATGCCCTGTCTTAAGCCTTTGCGTGTCAACTTCTGCCTCGGAGCACAACATACGCTGAACCAGCTGTTCCTTTGACATTTCAAGAGAAAATATTGCAACAGGAGTTTTGGCCTTGATTGCAACGTTTTGTGCAATGTTCAGGGCAAAAGCGGTTTTTCCCATTGAAGGACGAGCCGCAAGGATTATCAAATCAGACTTTTGAAGCCCGCTTGTCATTGTATCCAGTTCGTAGAAGTTCGTCGGAACCCCGATTAATTCATCCTTGTGTTCGTAGCGGTATTCTATCTTTTCATAAGTGTTTAAGACCAAATCTTTGACATGAACAAGGTCGGTTGTAGCCTTCTTTGAGGCAATATCAAAAATCAACTTTTCCGCCTGATCCAGCGACTGGTCAATGGGATTAACATCGTATCCAAAAGATACTATTTCGCTGCCGGCGTTTATTAAGGCTCTTTTTATCGCTTTTTCCTGAATAATTTTGGCATAATATTCAATGTTTGCCGTGCTTATTGCATTCAGAGCCAAATCGTTGATAAACGCACGTCCTCCGACTGTTTCCAGCTTGGAATTGTAATCCAGAACGTTTGAAACTGACACAATATCAATTCTTTCGTTCGAGTTAAACAATTGAAGCATGGCCTCATAAACGTATCTGTGCGCCGGTTTGTAAAAACTTTCGGGCTTCAACCCCTCTACAACCTTTGTTATTACGACCGGATTTACCAGAATTGCCCCCAAAACCGCTTCTTCCGCTTCCGTATTCTGGGGTATAAGGTGTAAATCTTTATTATTAGTGCTTTGTGAACTTTTTTCTCTTGTAACCGGCATGCTTTTTCCTCCCGCTTTTTCTCATGATATTACAGGCAGATGCAAAATTTAAACACCATGTAAAAAAAAATTAATACATATAAAGTGAAGTGTGAGGAGTGAGGTGTGCGTTGGACTGTTCCCTCCCCGACTTGGGGAGGGTTAGGGTGGGGGACGGTTTGGTTGAAAGATGAAAAGTTGAATGGTTGAAAGGTTAGTCATTGCGAGCCGAAGGCGAAGCAATCCAGCCTTTTTTTCTCCCTCTCCCTGATTACGGGAGTTGTAGGTTGGGCTTTCAGCCCAACAAAGAAATGTACGATAAAAATAGTTTAGTAGGTCGGATTTACTAATCCGACATTTTATCTTCACTAATCCAGCCTTTCAACCTCACTTCACCTCTCACTCCTCACTCTTCACCCTTTTAACCGTTCAACTTCACTTCATCAATTGACATTTTACGCTCTAAG
>CALUTA010000140.1 GCA_944323585.1 Candidatus Gastranaerophilales bacterium | reverse complement strand
GCAAAATTTATTAACAAGAATGAACTCCTTTCATTCACAAGAACATTGATGAAAATCAGAAATATTTTAATTTCTGTAAGATATGAAGTTTGACAATATCAGCGTTGCGGTAAGTGCATATTTTTGCTACTCTTAAAATAAATTTTTAAGGAGCAGAAAATGTTTTTTTACGCAGATTTGCATATTCATTCAAAATATTCACGTGCAACAAGCAAGGATTGTAATTTGGAACAACTGGCTTTATGGGCACAGAAGAAAGGTTTGAATGTAATATCCACCGGCGACTTTACGCATCCGGCATGGTTTAAAGAAATAAACGAAAAACTTATCCCTGACGGAAACGGGGCTTACAGATTGCGGCCGGAAATTGAAAAGCAGGTTTTTATAAATGACAGTCCTGTAAGATTTGTGTTGTCCGTTGAGATTTCGACTATTTATAAGAAGGGGGATAAAACCAGAAAAGTTCATCATGTTGTTTTTGTGCTTGATTTGGCGGCTGCCGGAAGATTCAGAGATAAGCTTGGCGCAATCGGAAATATAAATTCAGACGGGCGCCCTATACTCGGATTGGATTCAAGAGATTTGCTTGAAATAACTTTAGAGTCAGGCGAAAATTCTTTTATAATCCCTGCACACATTTGGACCCCGTGGTTTTCTGTTATGGGTTCAAAATCAGGTTTTGATTCAATAGAAGAATGTTACGGTGATTTGTCGGAACATATTTTTGCGGTGGAAACCGGTCTTTCTTCAGATCCTCAGATGAACTGGAAAGTGTCTAAGCTTGACAAATTCAGGCTTGTGTCGAATTCTGATGCGCATTCGCCCTCAAAGCTTGCACGTGAAGCAACAGTATTTGATACATCTCCTGATTATTTCAGTATTATGAATGCTCTAAAAACAGGAAACGGGTACGTCGGAACAGTGGAATTTTTTCCAGAAGAGGGCAAATACCATGAAGACGGGCACCGAAAATGTAACGTCTGTTTGTCGCCTGAAGAAACAAAACAGGTCGGCGGAATTTGTCCTGTGTGCGGAAAACCATTGACAATAGGAGTTTTAAACAGAGTGTGCGAACTTGCGGACAGAGATTTTAACAGCACCTTCAAACCTCAAACGGCAGGTCAGGTGTTCAGTCTGGTTCCGTTGCCGGAAATAATTTCCGAAATTTTGAAGGTCGGGCCAGCAAGCAAATCTGTTACAAATGAATATGAAAGATTAATTAAAAAATTCGGCTCGGAGTTTTCAATACTTCAAGAAGTTCCGGTTGAAGATTTGTCAAAAGATTTTCCGTTGCTTGGAGAAGGGATTTCAAGACTCAGAAAAGGTCAGGTAATAAAACATGCGGGGTTTGACGGTGAATATGGTGTAATCAGGCTTTTTGAAGACAGTGAATTAAAACGGAAAGGTTTTGTAAACTTAAAGCTTGATATGAATATTCCTCAAGCCTCTGCGCCGGCACCAAAAACATCACCTTTACAGCATGCTTTTTCAGTGAACAAAGCAGATACACCGGCAAAAACATCCATGTCTGAACCAAAAAAAATCTGCGGGCTTGATGAATACCAGCAGGCAGCGGTTGAAAACTCAAACAGCCAGCTTTTGATAACAGCAGGGCCGGGATCAGGCAAAACCACCGTTTTAACCCGTCGTATCGCTTATTTGATTAAAGAAAAATCAATCCCGCAGGAACACTGTCTTGCTATTACATTTACCAGACGTGCTGCGGAAGAAATGCGTGAACGATTGAATAAACTTTTGGAAAATCAGTGTCTTGTAAATATTCACACCTTCCATTCTCTTTGCCTTGCAATTTTGAAAGAAAATTATGAAAAGGCAGGACTATCTGAAAACTTCAAGCTTATAACAGAGCAGGAAAAAGCACTCTATAGCGCAGAAAATCTGCCGTCAGATATGATTGAATTTGACGACTTGATAACACTAACCGTGAAATTGTTTGACGAAAATCCGGATATCTTAAAATTCTATCAGGACAAATTCAAATATATCTCGGTTGACGAGTATCAGGATATTGATGAAACTCAATACAAATTAATCAAACATCTGGCCCCGTCAGACGGCAATATCTGCGTAATAGGCGACCCGAATCAGGCAATCTACGGCTTTAGAGGCGGAAGTTCAAAATACTTTAAAAATTTTGCAAAAGATTATAAAAACGTTCAGACGATTAGCCTGAAAAACAATTACCGCTCCACAGACAGAATTGTCAACGCTTCAAATCAAATGATTGACACTTTTAACATTGTATCAAAGTATGACAAACCATCCGAAAAAATCACAATACACACTGCCCCGACAGATAATGCAGAAGCTGAATTTGTCGTAAGTACAATTGAAAACCTTATCGGCGGACACAGCTTTTTCTCGATAGATTCGGACAGGACTGACGGCGAAAAAGAAAACTTCTCGTTTTCTGATTTTGCAATTCTATATCGCTCGTCCGCACAGCTAAAGCCGTTGCAGGAAGCCCTAAAGCGTTCAGGTATGCCTTTTGTGAATCTTTCTGATGAACTTTTGTGCGAAAAAAAAGCCGTAAGAAATCTTCTGAAAAGTCTTGACCCGTCTGAACCCGCAGTAAAACAGCTTGAAAACGTTTCTCCTGATGTAATATCCGAAATCGGCGGCTATATTTTTAGTCGTCTGAAAGAAGTTGCCTCCCGATGTGAAAATATTGCGGATTTTATTCATGAGGTTTCGCTCCTCAAAGAATCGGATCTGCTTGATGAGCGTGCGGACAGAATTTCTCTGATGACCTTGCATGCCTCAAAAGGTCTTGAATTTAATTGTGTTTTTATAGTTGGTCTGGAAGACGGCATAATCCCGTTTTCCCGTTCTCAATCACCATCAGAGCAAGAAGAAGAACGCAGGCTTTTGTATGTTGGTATGACACGTGCAAAACAGCGGCTGTATTTATGCCGAGCCCAAAAAAGAACAATCTTCGGTAAAACAGAAAATCAGAAAATATCTCCTTTCCTTGCAAAAATAGAACGTGATTTGATTGAACTTTCCAAATTTGAAAAAGAATATAAACATCAGGAAAATATGAATCAATTATCTTTGTTTTAAGCTAGCAAAAAATATTTTTACGCTTTTTAAATAAGATATGATTAATACAAATTATAATTATTTTTTTAATGCTAATTCTAATGCTCTGAATTTTACCGGTGTTGCAATTTCAAAAGTGAAATTGGAAAGGTGTTTTAAAGAAGGAAAATCAGTTGCTGATGTCGCCGCAATGTTTGGCGTCAGTGAAGGTAAAATATATTATTTAATAAAATATTTTGGCTTATGTACACCCAAATACAAAAATTATGACAGTGTAAAATCTATTTTAGCACCATACTCCGGACAACAGCTTTCAATCAGCCGGCTAATGGAATTAACAGGATTGAGCAGATATTCAATAAGCAAATACTATATGGATAAATATTCGGCATCTCCTTCTGATCTCAGACATAAGCAGATGATTGCTTTGTTGAAAACGGATCTTCCAAATAAAGAGATTGCAGACATTGTGAATATGAGTCCAAAAACTATAAGTGTAATGCGTCAGCGGCTAAAACTCGGCACCAGAGAACGTAAAAAAGAGAATTTGCTTAATAAAATTTTGGAAAAAATCCGTTTGGGACTTGATAAATTTCAGATAGCGGAAGATTTGCATATTTCAATATCAACAATAAACAGATATTTAAAAAAAGCACGTTCCGCAAATTAAACAGGGTATTTCTGCTGTGTATTCTATATAATGTAAAATTTAGACAGCTATATACAATCTTGCACAAAAAATCTAACTAAAACACTAGAAAATTTTAAAAAACAGTTTGTATGTTGGGCTTTCAGTCCAGCAAGGATAAAGTTCATTTAACAATTTTTACATTAAAAAAGAGGGCTGAAACCATCTTTGTAATTAGATTTGGGCGCAGTGGGATTCGAACCCACGACCAATTGATTAAGAGTCAACTGCGCTACCACTGCGCCACGCGCCCAAA
>CALUTA010000139.1 GCA_944323585.1 Candidatus Gastranaerophilales bacterium | reverse complement strand
AAAAAGACCGCTTGTTTAAGGCGGTCTTTTTTATATAAATTCAGACAGATTTTATTAAAATTTGAAGATGTATTTATGCGGGTTTTCGTTAACAAGTCTTTGTGCTTCTTCTTGAGCCTTCTGTTCGCTCGGAAGCTGGTCAATAAGGACATTTTGATCACAATCCTGAACTTTGTAAGTCGGAGCTTTGCCAAAATTAACCGGCTTGAAGAAGTTCATTTTGCCTTTATTTGCAACTGTACCGAGGATGACATTACCATCTGTGTAAACATAATCCACTCCGTTTACGTTTTTGGTATCAGGAAGCTGAATTTTGCCCTGTTTCAAACCTTTGTTTGCACCGAAGATATCATTTCTTAAAGCCATAATATCTTTGTGAGTCATTGGTTTGCCGTCCGCACGTTTGTATTTGCCCATTACAATGTTGTACGGGTTGTCACCTTTGATAATTGTATTACCGTCTTTGTCTTTTTCTTTAATGCCTGCACGTACATAGTAATCGTGAGCGTTTACACCGTCATTTTTACCTATACTCAACTGACAAAGTGCAGGTGTTGGCGAAACAACGACTTGTTCATCATCATCATCGTCCCCTGCCGAAGGTACAGGTGTCGGAGTTACAACAACCGTATCGTCGTCATCATCGTCCCCTGCCGGAGGTACTGTTCCGGGAAGTTTGTCATAATCTTTGGCAAGAATTTCCGGATGTTCGTTACAGTATTTTGCAATTTCGTATGCTGCAACAAGTTCTCTGTCATTTACTTTCTTGCCTGTCAGTTCACCGTATGCAAGTTTCAGAATAAATGCTTTGTCTTCATTTGAAAGGTTTTCCATTCTGAGAATTCCTCTCATCATATTTTGATTTGCTTTGCCTTTTATTCTTGATTCAATGTTCTTTTCGCCTTTAGCTACGATTTCTTCGGCCGTGTTACCTTTGAAGATATCTTTTCCGCCGTCGTCTTTTACTACTGCGGCAAGTGCAAGCGACGGGATAATACCGCCGATAAGGCCTCTTAAACCGCCGACACTTCTTGCATTAGAAGTGTGAATTGTATCAAGAAGCTCTGTTGAACCATCATTATGAATACCATGCACATTACTTGTAAAGTTTGCGCCGACAAGTGAACCTACACCTGCTGATGCACCTAAAACGCCAAGTGCTGCAAGGCCTTTGTACAACCAAGTTAAATCTTTTTCTCTTTCGTAACCTGCACGCTTCATGGCACGTCTGATTGTTCTGTTGCCTACACCGTAATCTGAAGCTGCGGTTTTGACTTCATCAATGTTTGCTTTGTTGTCAAATCCTGTAAATCCGCCTAATCTTCTTTTGTACTGATCGCTTGAAAATTCACCGTCTACATAAAAATCTTCCGGATTTTCTGCGATAATTTTTCTTACTTTTGCGTCAAATTTTTTGTCCGGATCAAGATAAACATGTTCTCTGTCCGGCATAGCAGCTTGAGCTGCCTGCATTTTGTCTTTGTCGATGTAAACCATTCTGTCATCTACTACTGCAGCAGCCCTTTCGTTCTGCATTGTCTTTTTACCAAAAGAGTTTGCTTGTTTTTGGGTAAGTTCCGGAATTTCACGTTTGTATTCCGCAGCTTTTTCTTTCGCAAAAACATTTCTGGCATCTTTACTTGTTTTCAATTCCCTAGCTTTTAGTCTGTCCAGTCTTGAACGTCTGTACTGTCCGTCCTCATACTTTGCAGGCTGCGCAGTTACTCCTTTTACTGCATCTGTCATAATTTTCCCCTTTCCTTTTTCATAAAATAGTGTGTGCTATTTTACCCCTATGCTTTTATAAACAATTTTTGTCTTTAAAAATTGCATGGTTGTATGCATTATTTTATTGTGCACAGGCGAAAATCTTTGTGGTACAAGAGAAATCACCACTTGTTAAAAGCTTAACAATTTGTAACAATTGATTGCCTTGATACTACACAACAGAGTTATATAATTTTTGTTTTATAGTGTATAATTTATTTTATGAAGGTGTTAGAAGTAAATAATTTAAGCCTTGGATTCAACACAGAACAGGGATTTTACAGGGCATTGCACGGGGTAAATTTCTCGCTTGAAGAAGGCAAAATGCTTGCGCTTGTCGGCGAAAGCGGCTGCGGAAAAACAATCAGCGCAATGAGTGTTTTGAAGCTTCTGCCTAAAAACGCTCAAATTACTGACGGACAGATTTTGTTTAAGAAACAGGATTTGCTTTCTCTAAGTGAAAAAGAAATGCAAAAAATCAGAGGAGCACGGATTGCGCTTATACCTCAAGATCCTATGACGTCATTAAATCCGCTTTATACAGTCGGCAACCAGCTTCTGGAAGTTATCAAAATTCATCAGGGCTTAAGGGGCAATGAAGCCAAACAAAAAGCACTTGAAGCTCTGGAAATGGTTCAGATTCCATGTGCAAAAGAAAGATTGAAGTCTTATCCTCATGAATTTTCAGGAGGAATGAAACAGAGGGCAATTATAGCAATGGCGCTTGCCTGTAAGGCGGAAATACTCATTGCTGATGAGCCGACAACTGCTCTTGATGTAACAATTCAGGCACAGATTATGAACCTGCTTGCAGAAATAAAACGAGATTTGGGAACATCGATTTTACTTATAACCCACGATTTGGCTCTTGTCGGGGAAAATGCTGATGATATTGCTGTTATGTATGCGGGGCACGTGGTTGAAAGTGCGCCTGCTGATGAATTTTTCAAAAATACAAATCATCCGTATTCACTTGCTCTGTTAAATTCAATTCCTTCAAAGCGGGGCGGTACGCTTGAAACAATTCAGGGGCAGCCGCCGTCAATCAGGGAAAATATCACAGGATGCCGCTTTCACACAAGATGCAAGAAATGTTTTGAACCGTGCAATATGACAGATCCTCCCGATTTTGTAATCGGTGACAATCATATCAGTGCGTGTTTTTTGAATGCAAACAATTAATTCATATATAATTAAAAGGCGCAACAGTGTTACCCGTCACGCCTCTTTTATCGGCTGCAAATTTAAGGCAAGTTCGTGGGGGCTTACCCGCAGCCGTCCGTACCCCGCCGCTTATTTAGCATATTTGCAGAGAGGCGGAATATTTAACTTTCCAATTCACCGCAAAGCTATGCACCACGCCCGCATAATCGCAGGAGAACCCGGCTTTAGGATACGAAATTTACAGTGATTTATTTGATTTAATTATTAGTTTTTGTTCACATTATCATAATAAACTTTTGCTTTTTCCGTTTCATTAGACAAAAGTGCTAAAATAAAAAAGTTTATTTACCTGTTTGTTTAATTGTCTTCTCTATTTTATTCCGGAATAATTTATAAAAAAGGAGAAAATATGGCTATAGAAATGGTTTTGTTTGATTTCAGGGAAGAAGAAAAGGCTTTTTTTGTAAACAACAAATTCCCGAACTTTAATTTTACTTTTTATGAATGGAGTTTGACTCCGGAAAGCGTTAAAAATCTTCCGGATGAAATCAAAGACAAAACCGCAATAATCAGTGTTTTTACGGATTCGGATGTGAGTGCGGAAGTAATAAATGAGTTTAAAAATTTGCGCATAATCTCTACACGTTCAAGGTCATTCGATCATATAAGCCAAAATGCCGCAACCGCAAGAAATATTGCGGTTATTAATGTTGCAAACTACGGTGAAAAATCCGTTGCCCAATTTACATTTGCATTAATTTTTGCACTTGTGAGAAAACTGATGCCGGCTTCCTGCGGAAATTTTTCAAACAGACTTGAACTCATAGGACAGGATATCTCGGATTTGTCAGCCGGAATTGTCGGAACTGGAGCAATCGGGGCTTCTGTTTGTAAAATCGCCAAATTTTTCAACATGAAAATTTACGGATATGATATTAAACAAAAACAGGAACTCATTGACAAATATGGCATAGAGTATCTGCCGCTTGATGATTTGCTTAGAAAGTCAGACATCATAACGCTCCATCTGCCTTATACAGGAGAAAATTTTTATATGTTTTCCGAACACCAGTTTGATGTTATGAAAGAGGGTGCTTATTTTATAAACACTTCGTCTTCAAA
>CALUTA010000138.1 GCA_944323585.1 Candidatus Gastranaerophilales bacterium | reverse complement strand
CGGCCAAAAACCTGTCACAGACGAAGAATTCGAAAAAGCTCTCGAAAGCAAAAAAGGCAAGCCTAAAAAGCCAAAAGATAGACTTCTCAGAAACGGCGAGGCATTTCAGGAAAGCAATGAAACCGAAGTCCTATCGCAAATGCCCAAAGAACTCCCTATCCTTCTCGTTCCCGTTAATCTTGAAATTAAAAAAGACGTAATTCTGCCCGTCGGACACTATCAGGTTAAAGGTATCAAAAAAAACGGCAAAATTTTCCTCCAGCTTTTTCAATCAAGCGAACTGCTCGCAAGCGTTCCTGCTGTCGAAACCAGAGATGATTTCGGCGAAGAAGAAATTAATTTCGTAAGACTTATCGGCGAAAACGCTAATCAGGCTAAAATAATTTTCGGCTCTCTTGATTTTAACGCTTATGCTCTTGTAAAAATTGTTCAGTAAAATGGTTATTTTTTGATATAATAAAATGTAAAGGGGGGCAGTGTGATGAAAAGAGCCATAATAATCGTTATTGACAGTATGGGTATCGGCGCAATGCCGGATTGCAAGGATTTCGGAGATATTCCGGAATGCAATACACTCAAAAATGTCTGTGAATTCAACGGCGGATTAAATGTTCCGGTTCTGCAAAGTATGGGGTTGGGAAATATTCAGGATTTTAAAGGAATTTCTCCTGTCGAAAACCCGACAGCACAATACGGAACAATGATTGAAAAATCAAAAGGCAAAGATACAACAACAGGCCACTGGGAAATCGCAGGTCTTGTCAGCGAACAACCTTTCGCAACTTTTCCTGAAGGGTTTCCCAAAGAACTTATTGACAAATTTGTTGAAGAAACAGGCTGCGGCGGAGTTCTGGCTAATTGCCCCGCAAGCGGAACAGCTATTATCGAAAAGTTAAACGACGAACATCACAAAACAAAATTCCCGATAGTCTACACGAGTGCAGACAGCGTTTTTCAGATTGCGCTTGATACGGATTTGATTCCGCTTGAAACCCTTTACGACTGGTGCGAAAAAGCCAGAAAAATTCTTGATGAAGGCGGATATAACGTTTCAAGAGTAATTGCCCGTCCTTACAAAATAATCGACGGCAAGCCGACCAGAATTTCCAAAGACAGAAGGGATTATTCAATGGTGCCCTCAAGAACGGTTTTGAACGAGATTAAAGAACAGGGCGGACGGGTTATCGGTATCGGGAAAATTGAAGATATTTTCTCAAAATCCGGCATAACCCACGCAATTCATACAGGGTCAAACAGGGAAGGGCTGGAACTTACTCTTCAAGCTGTTAAAGGCGAACTTGACCTTGATAAAATCGCTTATAAAGATTATGAAAAGCAGGAGTCAAAGTTTGATTTGATTTTCACAAACCTAGTTGATACGGATATGCTTTTCGGGCACAGAAATGATGCTAAAGGTTACGGGGGGGCAATAGAAGAAATTGACACATATTTAGCGAAAATTCTTCCCGAAATGAAGGATGAAGATGTGTTATTCATAACGGCCGACCACGGATGCGATCCTACTGTTCCCGGAACCGATCACACCAGAGAAATGGTGCCTCTGCTTGTTTTCGGAAGTTCTGTAACTCCCGAAAACCTTGGCAAAATTTATGGATTTGATTATATTGCAGAGCGTGTTCGAAGTCTTGCAAAGTAAAATTTTTATTATATAATGTGGATGTGAAATTTATTTCACAAAGTCGAAATAAGATAAGGAGAAAAAAATGAACGTAAAAGTTAATGATTCATGCATAGCATGCGGCGCTTGCGTATCTATCTGTGATGCTGTATTTTCAGTAGAAGATGTTGCAAAAGTTAACGAATCAGCTGTTGCAGATAATGAAGATTGTGTTAAAGAAGCTGCTGATGCTTGCCCTGTAGGCGCTATCGAAGTAGAATAGCAGTTATATATTAAAATAATAGTAAATAACAGAAAAGGCTTTAGATATTTAAGGCCTTTTCTGTTTTATATAAAAATTGCACAGTGCACATTTTTTTGTTAGAATTTATAAATAAAAGAAAAAAGGAGTTTTAAATTTATGGCAACAGAAGTAAAAGCAAGCCACATTCTGGTAAAAACACCCGAACAGATAGAAACTTTAAAAGAACGTCTTGCTCAGGGGGAAACTTTTGAAGATCTTGCGAAAAAATGTTCACTCTGTCCTTCAGGGCAAAAAGGCGGAGATTTGGGCTACTTTGGCAGAGGCGAAATGGTTAAAGAATTTGAAGATGCCTGTTTTGATACGGATGTTGATGAGATGACCGTTGTAGAAACCGAATTCGGCTGGCATTTGATAAAGGTAACCGGTAAATTCTAATGAATGAAATTATTGAAAAAGCACGTGAATTTATGAAGGCGGAGAAGGTTGATTTTCTGCTGGTGAATTCTACAAATGAATTTCTTGTTGAATACAACAGATTAAGTGAAAATGCCAGATATTTGCTGACAGGTTTTTCAGGTTCAACAGGTGATGCTTTATTGAGCCGTAACAAGCTTTATCTGTTTGTGGACGGAAGGTATCATATTCAGGCAGATTTGGAAACAGATCCGAAAGTTGTGACAGTTGTAAAACTTCAAACAGGACAGAGCCAGCTTTGCGAAATGGCAAAGCTGATACCGCACCATGCTGTTGTCGGCGTGTGCGGAAAGAAAAATTCCCAAAACCGTCTTGAAGAAATGGAAAAACATTTTAAAGTAAAACTTCTGGATTTTGACGGTATCGAAACGGATGCACCTGATTTCGGCGTAATTGAAGATTTGAGGGAATGTGTCTGCGGACAAACTTCCGAAGAAAAAATCAGACAAATTCAAAAAACTCTTGATTACAACGAATCAATTCTTTTTACAAATCCTGAAGATGTTTCTTATCTTTATAACAAACGTGATTTTTCAAAGCCGTATAGTTCAAAAATTCTTGCAAAAGCTCTGATAACCTCAAGTCAGGATATATTTTTCTCAGAAGAAAAACAGAAAAATTTTGACAAATATGTAAGTTCTGATATTGTTTACGTTGATGCAAATACTATAACAGCGCATGATTATCTTCTTCTTGGCAGACGTGCCAGAATTATGAAAGAAAATCCTGTTCAGGCAATGCGAACAGTTAAAAATGACACTGAAATAGCCCATTTGAAAACTGCTTTTGAAAGAACGGATATGGCGGTGTGTGCAATAAGGGATTATATTGAAAATAATGACGGAATATCAGAATATGATATAGACCAGAAATTGGAAGAATACTTTAAACAGTTCGGAGCCAAAAGTTTGAGTTTTAAATCTATTGTTGCACATAACCAAAATTCAGCTCTGGCGCATTATTCAAAATCTTCAAAAGAAGAAATTATAAAAGACGGCAGTCTAATTTTAATAGACTGCGGGGCATACTATGAAGGCGGTCTTGCTACGGATATCACAAGAGTTTTTGTTAAAGGCACTCCGACAACATTGCAGAGAAAAGTTTATACAACTGTTCTGAAAACTTTTTTGAATGCTTTTAACTATCCAATGACGACAGAAACAACAGGGTATGAAATTGACAATCTAGCAAGAACTATTTTTGAAAAAAACAAAATAGAAGGTTTTGTGTTTAACCACGGGCTCGGGCACGGGATAGGAATAAATGTTCACGAAGCACCGCCGAATCTCGGGTGCGGAGAGATTGCCAAAACATCTATAAAAGAAAATATGTGTTTTACAATTGAACCTGGATTATATAATAAAGAACACTTCGGGGTAAGGTTAGAAAATTCCTGCTATTTTAAAGACGGCAAGATAAATTCATTTACGTCAATGTGCTATGAAAAAAAACTTATAGATTATTCTATGTTGACGGAGCAGGAACAAGAATGGCTCGGCCAGTTTGAGGTCAGGTAATGGAAAAGATAACAAGTGTATCTAATGTTCTGGTAAAAGAAACAGCAAAACTTTCGCAGAAAAAATATCGTGATGAAACCGGAAAATTTTTGCTGGAAGGTTTTAAGCCTCTATCAGAAGCTTTTGCCTGTGATATTGATATTGAATATGTCTTTGTAAATGAAAATCATCTTGAAAAATACGATTTTAT
>CALUTA010000137.1 GCA_944323585.1 Candidatus Gastranaerophilales bacterium | reverse complement strand
GGTCAGTTTTAATTTTAGTGCTCTGTCGAGTATTTTTTGATAAGTTTTGAAATTTTTTTCTTTTTCGCCGTCTTTGAGAATAAAAATCCGTTCTTTTGGAAGGTTCAAAAAGTTGCCGAACAGTTGAAAAACCTTTTGGCTTATTACGGCAAGGCAGTTGTTTTTGCCTGTTATGTCAAGAATTTCGCCGTAAAGTTCGGGAATATCATTGTTCCTAATTATTATCGGATAAGATTTTTCTGATGAATTAATTTTCACGTTAAGAATTTGCATTGATTACTCCCATAATTTCTCCTGCAACGGCGGCAGGACTTTTTTTATCGGTGTCAATAGTATAGTTTGCTTTTTTGTAGTTGCCTTCTCTAAGTGAAAGAATGTAAGCGATTTTTTCGACAGAAAAATTTTTTCTCAAAAGCGGTCGGTGGTTTTCTGCCTTAATCCGTTCGTAAATAGTTGCGGGAGAGGCTTTAAGAAAGAATACTTTTGAATTTTCGAGAAATCTTCTGCGGTTTTCGGGGTTTTCAAAAGCACCTCCGCCGGCTGAGATTATCTGATTGTCGTTTTGCAGAAACTGTCTTATTTTTATGCTCTCAAGTTCTCTGAAGTGCGGTTCGCCGTATTTGAGAAAAATTTCAGAGATTTTTTTGCCCGTGCTTTTTTCGATTTCAGAATCAATGTCGACAAGAGTGAACCCCGGCAGAACTTTAGCAAGTATCTGCGCTGTGGTTGTTTTGCCGCACCCCATCATTCCAATCAGCGTGATATTATTCTTCATAAAAATATTTTACATTAAACAAAGATTTCGTGTTATTTTCACGCAAAATTTTATGATTTATTTATTGAGAAGTTTCTCATAATTTCTTCAAAGCTATCGCCGCCGTATTTGAGGAGAATTTCGTTTAAGAGAACGCAGGCAATTCTGGCTTCCGCTATGACAGCGCAGGCTTCAACAGCACAGGTGTCCGAGCGTTCAAAATGCGCCTCTGTTTCTTCCATTGTCGAAGCATCAACTGTTCTAAGGGGTTTTCTCATGGTCGGAATCGGCTTCATTGAAGCAAAAATCTGTAAATTTTCACCGTTTGTCATGCCTCCTTCAATCCCGCCTGCATTGTTGGTTTCACGTACGATTTTTCCGTTTTCTATGAACATTTCGTCATGAAATTCGCTTCCGCGGAGCTTGTATGAATGATGGTTCCCTATAGAAACGGTTTTGACCGCCGGAATGCTCATAACTGCCTGCGCAATTCGTCCGTCAATCATTCTGTCCCAGTGGACGAATGAACCTAAGCCTACAGGCATGTTCTCATAAATTACGACGAATTTTCCGCCGAGAGAGTCGCCTTCTTCACGTGCTTTGTCAATTTCTGCGTGAAATTTTTCTTTATCTTTTTCTGTTCCGATTTGTAAAATTCTTGAGTAGCCTCTGATGTTGAATTTTTCGAGAATTTGTTTTGCAACGGCGCCGACGGCTGTTTCGATTGCTGTTTTTCTGGCGCTTGAGCGTTCAAGAATGTTTCGCAGGTCTTTGTGATTGTATTTTACGGATCCTGCAAAATCAGCGTGCCCAGGGCGATATTTTGTGAAAGCTTTTTCATCCGTTTCGTCCTCGGGTCGGATGCTCATGATTTTTTCCCAGTTTTCGAAGTCTTTGTTATAAATCACAAGTGTAACGGGAGCACCGGTCGTTTTGCCGAACCTTACACCTGATGTTATTTCAACGGTATCGGATTCAATTTTCATCCTTCCGCCCCTGCCGTAACCTTCCTGACGGCGTTTTAGTTCATTATTGATAAAGTCAGGGTTTATATCAAACCCTGACGGTAAACCTTCTATAATTGCGGTTAAGCATTTGCCGTGGCTCTCTCCGCCTGTTAAAAATCTGAATTTTTCATACATAATTCTTTTTGTCCTTCCTGCAATGAGGGAATTATTTTTTGTTTGCGTATTTAAGGAAAATCTGCTGTTTTGTCTGCATCATTTCTTCCGTAATCAACCATTTGCCGTCCGGTTGTTTTGTCAGAATCATGTAAGTTTTAAGTTTGTAAGTTTCGCCGGAAGGCTGGCGCAGTGAACTTACTTTGTAGCCGGTTCCTGATTTGGTGACTGTTATATCAGTGTAGTTGTTTTTGTAATTTCTGAGTTTGGCTCCTGCCTGCCCCAGTTTCATTTGTTTCATATAAGTTGCGGTGTCGGTTGTAACATCAACAAGTCCGCCGTCCGGTTTTACAACCTGTCTGATGATTTTTGCGTTTGGAGAATACATTTTTTCAATTGTCGGGCTGTAGCTGTTTGCGGCTTTTACGTAATTTTCAAAAAAAGCTTTAGCGTCTGCGGCATCATCTGCAAAAGCCTGCAAGCCTGTTGTCAAAAATATTCCGAATAAAAAAACTATTGATAAAAATTTTTTCATTATTTTTCTCCCTGTTTCCTACAAAAATAGAACGACTTAGCACAAATAAAAGTTCATTTTTGTACAAATTATAATATCATAAAAAATTTTAGGAGGCATTAAACAAAAGAATTGTAAAGATTCCCTGCCACGGCAATTTGTAAAATGAAATTTTACGAAAAAATAAGAAAAAACGGAGGTTTTATGATTGACGAAGAAAAAATCACAATAGAGGAAGAAATGCGTGCTGAAACAGCTCCGCAAAAACCTTTAAGAATTTTAATGGTTGTGACAAATGTGTGTGAATTTAATGACAAAAAACACACAAAGACGGGCGTGTGGTTTGAGGAGTTTGCGGTTCCTTATAACGAGTTTAAGAAAAACGGGTTAGAAGTAGCCGTAGCGACTTTGACAGGCGAGATTGCGCCGGTTGATCCTGAGAGCGAGAACCTGTTTGAGGATATAATCTGGGATGATGCAAGAAAGGCGCTTAATGACACGGAAGCACTGGATACAATTGATTCTGACAGTTTTGACGCAATTGTTTTGCCCGGAGGGCATGGCCCTATGTTTGACCTTGCCAAAAGCGAAGTTTTAGGAGATGTCATAAACAGGTTCAATCGTGACGGCAAGCTTATCGCAGCAATTTGCCACGGCCCTGCGGGGCTTTTGCCTGCAAAAGAAAACGGTATTCCGTTTGTGAGCGGGCGAAAACTTACTTCTTTTACAAACGAAGAAGAGCGATTTTACAAAAAAGATAACCTGACACCGTTTTTTCTTCAGGATGCGCTTCTGGATGAAGGTGCAAGTTTTATAGAGGACAAACCCGGAGCCGTAAATGTAATTACTGACGGAAATCTTATCACGGCGCAGAATTTTCAGTCCGCCAAAAACTTTGCAAAAGCAATAATTGATTATCTTGCATACTAAATTAAAAAAGCCTTTTTCTTATATAATAAAGAAGGAGGCTTTTTTGATGAAAACTTTTTATGATTATGACACACCTGTCGGAAAGCTTTATATAGAGGCGGAAGGCGATTATTTGACAAGGATTTCTTTTTTTGAACTTTCTTCTCAAAGGCTTGAAACTCCAGTAATAAAAGAAACATACAAACAATTATCCGAATATTTTGCGAAAAAACGTAAAACCTTTGATATTCCGCTAAAGCTTGAAGGTACGGAATTTCAAAAATCTGTCTGGCATGCGTTAATGAAAATTCCGTACGGCAAAACAGCGGCTTATCTTGAAATCGCGGAGACCATCGGCAATCCGAAAGCCTCAAGAGCAGTCGGGATGGCGAATAACAAAAATAAAATCCCGATAGTAATTCCCTGCCACAGAGTAATCGGCTCAAACGGAAGCCTTACGGGCTATGCAGGAGGGCTGGAGATTAAGAAAAAGCTTCTCAATATTGAGAAAAGTTCGTAATTATCCGTTGTGATAGATAAAAATAGAGGAAATTTGTCATTGAGAGCGGAGCGAAGAATCTAATTTCCCGCCATTTTGTCATTCTGAATTTATTTCAGTTTAGTAGGTCGGATTTACCAATCCGACATTTTATTTAATTTTTCGGCTATTTTTGGTTATTCACCCTCACCCGAATTTCTAAATTCGCAGTGCTCATAAAGAAATTCTACCCTCTCCCGTCATCAGGGAGAGGGAGAGAAAAAAAGCTG
>CALUTA010000136.1 GCA_944323585.1 Candidatus Gastranaerophilales bacterium | reverse complement strand
AATATTCTTTATTTTTGTTTATGATAATATCCAAATAAGAGGTTAATTTAATAAAAGCCACACAATGCATATTGTGTACAAAAAATCACCAAATTTTATATTTATTTTTAATTTTGTCTACAAAATAAAATTTCTGTAACTTTCATCAATTTGATCTTGTTCTATTCCAATATAACGTAATGTTATTTGCGGGGAAGAGTGATTAAATATTTTCTGCAAAAGAGCTACGTCTTTAAACTGCTGATAGTGATGATACCCAAAAGTTTTCCGTAATGTATGAGTTCCTATTCTTTCGTCCAATCCGGCGCTCCTGCAGGCATCTTTAATTATGTGATACGCTCTGAAGCGGTCAAGTCTGTTTTGAAAAACACTCTGAAAAAGCGGGGCATCAGAATCTTTCCCGATTATATATTCTTCCAGCATAGGTTTTAACTTTGAATTAATCGGAATCTTTTTAAACTTTCCGGTTTTCTGTTCTATCAGAGTTATATAACTTTTATTCCGCACATCGCTGATATTAAGAGCGATTATATCTGATATTCTAAGTCCGCAATTTGTCCCTAAAGTAAACAGCAATAAATCCCTTTTGTTTTTTGATAAAATATTTTCTATTTTTTTAATATCTTTTTTGTTTCGTATTGGTTCTACTACATTCATCTTTTTCTCCTTATATTTAATGTCTTACTTCCACTAACTTTAAAAGTCGGAAAAAATTTTTTACCTAATATTTTAGGCATTTTTAGATAAAAATTTGACTTTTACGTTTTTTGGATATATAATTAATAAAATATTGGAATTAAGGAGGTTTTTTATGTCTGAAAACTCAACAAACAATACTATTACAACCAACACGAACTCAAAAATGAAGAAATTTGCGCTTTTACTTTTAATGCTTATTCTGCTGTTAATTCCTACCGGATTCTGGTACGGGATAATCAAAGACAGAGAAGCTTACAAAAATGAAGCCGTAAGAGCCGTTGCATCAGCCTGGGGGGATGTTCAAATATTCGGAAGTCCTTCATTATCTTTTTCACAACAAAAGGATAAAATAACTGAAGTCTATAATCTCGTACTTAACAATTACAGCACGGATATTAAGATAACAACAGAAACCCGGAATAAAGGGATTTACAAAGTTCCAGTATATGTGGCTGATGTGAAGATAAAAGGTGACTTTACAAATAATTACGGAAATCTTACAGGCAAAGAACTTACTCTTGCATTCAACGTTAAAGACTCTATAGGCTTTATAGAAGAACCAGTGTTTCGTATAAACAACGGTAAAAATGAAATCTCTCAGGATACAAAATACACTTTCAAACTTGCAAAAGATGAAAAAACTATTCCGTTTGAAATCTCTTATAAGATTAGAGGTTTAAACGAATTGTTTGTAAATCTGGGAGGACAGTCAAACAAAGTTAAAATCAGCGGAAACTGGGATAACCCGAGTTTTACTGGCAATTTTCTGCCGACTCAGAGAAATGTAACAAAAGAAAACTTTGAAGCAGAATGGAATGTTCCAAAAGTTGCCACAACAAATGTTGCCATATTCAATCCTTCAACAATCGGAAGTCACGGATACGATGAAATTGATAACGGAGCAAAAGTCGGAGTTTCTCTTCTTCTTCCCGTAGACAACTACAGAATGGCAACCAGAGCGCTTAAATACGCATTCTTGTTTATAACATTAACATTTATAAGCTATTTTATATTTGAAATAACTGAATCTGATAAAAAACGTATTCACCCGCTTCAATATTTGCTTCTGGGTGCTGCAATGCTGATTTTCTATCTGCTGCTTGTATCAATATCCGAATTTATGCCGTTCGGGTTTGCATATACTGTTGCAGCAGTAATGACAATAGCAATGACCAGTGCTTATACGCATTTTGTCATAACAAGAGGGCAAAATGTTAAATTTTCCATAGTTATTACACTTCTTTTATCAATACTTTACACATTCTTATATACACTTTTAAGGCTTCAGGATCTTGCACTTCTTCTTGGCAGCCTCGGGTTGTTCATAATTATTGCCCTTATCATGTATGCAACCCGCAATGTAGACTGGTATAACGAAAACTAAAATTAACTCAATTATAAATCTAAGCAAAGCCGGCCCAAAAGCCGGCTTTTTTAGTCTTTACATTTTCGACTTTCAGTCATTGACTTTTAGTCAACAATCTGTTATTATATTATTAATAACAAGGAGATAACTATGAAATACAGAAAACTTAGAGAAATTGAGGTATCAGCAGTAGGAATGGGCTGTATGGGATTCAGCCACGGATACGGAGCACTGCCGCCGGAAGAAGAATCTATCAGGTTGATACACAAAGCTTATGATTTAGGCTGTACACTGTTTGATACTGCAGAAGCTTACGGGCCATACATTAACGAAGAACTCGTCGGCAAAGCCGTTAAACCATTCCGAGATAAAATTATATTAACCACGAAATTTGTACCTGTTTTTCAGACGGGGCAGGAAATTCCGGAAGGCAAACTGAGCAAAAAAGGGATTACTAATGCACTGAATGATTCACTCAAAAGACTTCAAACAGATTATATTGATATCTACTATGAACACAGGGTTCCGCTGGACAGCAATGTTGAAGAAGTTGCCGGATGGATGGGTGAATTTATAAAAGAAGGCAAAATCCGTGCGTGGGGACAATCTCAATCCACCGAAGAACAAATCCGCAAAGCTCATGCCGTAACACCTCTAACCGCAATTCAAAGCGAATACTCAATGATGGAAAGAATGTTTGAACGTGACGTCATCCCAACCTGTCAGGAATTAAAGATCGGTTTTGTAGCATTTTCACCTATGGCAAGCGGATTTTTAAGCGGAAAATACAATAAAAATACCGAATACAAAGGCGACGACGTAAGACGGGTTATTACAAGATTTAACCCCGAAAACGTTGAAAAGAACCAGCCACTGCTTGACCTTTTGCACACAGTAGCCGATAAAAAAGGGATTACACCCGCTCAAATATCTTTAGCATGGATGCTTCACAAATATCCGCACGTTGTACCTATTCCGGGCATGAGAAAAGACGAACGGGTAGTAGAAAACCTCGGGGCTGCTGATGTCGTTCTGACTGATGAAGAATTTAATAATATTGAAACTGAATTAAACAAAATCACCATCTACGGAAACAGAACAGACAAAGACATTGCAAAACTCGGCAGCGTAAAATCTCAGGATTTTAAAGATTAAAACAATTTATACATAAAAACTCTTACAAGTAATTCGGTTTCAATATCAGAAGCCGGATTTTATTTTTTTAATATAGCTTTCAAAATCTCACTTTTATCGGCAAGAACCTTAAAATAAGCATCCGGTCGATTTTTAATAAGTTTTAAATCAGCCAACGCCTCATACTGCTGTTTTAAACCTGCAAAAAACTCTTTTCCGACAAGCACAATTTTCTTTAAACCTCTTTCCTTGGAGTGGACATTGTGCCTGATAAGCGTAGTTGCCTCCTGAAGAGTCGTAACCCCGCCGGGAAAAATCACAAAATTATCTGCGACTTTAGCGAATTTCATAATTCTTTCGGACTCAGAGTATGCCTTGCCTATAAGAACACAATCCTTAAGATTTTCATCTCCCCATAACGGACTCACGATTATTGCAAGATTTTGAACAGGTTTGCCGCTCATATCGACAGCAGAAGCATCTTTTGCAGCATAATAAGCCGCCCCCATAATCCCCTTTGTTCCGCATCCGGTAACAACATTAAAGCCGCTCTGAACAAATGCTTTAGTCGTTTCGGAACACAAATCCATATATTGCATAAGCGGTTCGGTAGTTTTGGAACTGCCGAGCACAACAACAGCCTTTTTGCGCATATCAGGCGCTGTATAGCGCTTATCCAATGCCGGAACATTTCGTAATACATCCACCGCAAGATTGTTCATAATCATATTAAATCACGAATAAATTTATTTACAAAATTCGTAGTATGGAAAGAATTCAAGTTATTTTCGACCTTATGTTAGCTATATTCCGCCCAGAAACACCGCCAGCATATCCTCGTGAGTCGTCGGAATGTCAGGCACATAACTTAATGATTTAGAGGGTCTTGTATATATTTATTAAACTTAATTTCCCAATAATTATATTAT
>CALUTA010000135.1 GCA_944323585.1 Candidatus Gastranaerophilales bacterium | reverse complement strand
ATGAGAAAACTCAGAGAATTTCAAAAACTCGGACATAAGGTTGTTTTGATTGTCGGCGGGGCAACCGCAATGGTCGGAGATCCTTCGGGAAAATCCGAAACCCGTCCTTCGCTGACAAAAGAGCAGGTTGAAGAAAATGCCAAGTCTTACTTTGAACAGATGTCAAAAGTTGTTGATGTAAGCAATGCAGAAGTTACAAACAATGCTGACTGGCTTCACAAGATGAGCTTTACTGATTTGCTGAAACTTGCGGCGCAAATGACTGTTGCTCAGATGATGACACGTGATGATTTTGCCAAAAGATATGCTGAAGGGAAACCGATTTCTGTTCACGAATTTTTCTATCCGCTGATGCAGGCTTACGATTCGGTTGTTATTGATGCAGATATTGAACTTGGCGGAACAGACCAGAGATTTAATACACTTCTCGGCCGTCAAATTCAAGAGGCATACGGCAAAAAATACCCGCAGATGGTTATGCTTTTGCCTTTGATTGAAGGTACTGACGGCGTTGTCAAAATGTCAAAAACTTATCCTGAGCATTGTATTTCTTTGACGGACAGCGCAAACGATATGTTTGGAAAATTGATGAGTATTCCTGACACTTTGATTGTAAAATACTTTACGCTTCTGACAGATGTGCCGGAAGATGAACTCAAAAAGATTGAAGAATCACTTAAAGATCCGTCTGTAAATCCGCGTGATTTGAAACTCAAACTTGCACACACAATTACTGAGGAATACCACGAGAAAGACGGCGCAGATAAAGCTCAGGCAGAGTTCATCAATGTTGTATCAAACAAGGGACTGCCGTCAGACATTGAAGAAGTAAAAGTTGAACAGGGCAAGAATATCCTTGATCTTCTTGTGGAATTAAAGTTTGTCCAGAGCAAGGGCGAAGCAAAGCGGCTTATTCAGGGAGGCGGAGTTAAAATCGACGGCGAAAAAATTGCCGATATGACTTATACTCTGAACTTTACGGACAGTGTAATATTACAGGCAGGGAAAAGAAAATACGCAAAACTAGTAAAATAGTGAAGGGTGAAGCGTGAGGGGTGAAGTCAAGAGTAAAAGGTGAAGCTAAATGAACCTTTCAACTTTTCAACTTATCAACCAAAGGATTAATCAATGTTCACAATACTAAAACGGGGCATAACAAAAGTAAAAGAAGACATAAAGGTCATCTACGACAAAGATCCTGCCGCAAATAATCTTCTGGAAGTAATATTGTGTTATCCGGGGCTTCATGCTCTGATTGCCTACAGGTTTGCGCACAGATTATACAAGTGGCATATTCCGCTTATTCCAAGGGTAATTTCTTATATCACAAGGATTATTACAGGTATTGAAATTCATCCCGCTGCAAAAATCGGCAGAAGATTTTTTATTGACCATGGCGAAGGTGTTGTGATAGGTGCAACAACCATAATCGGTGATGACGTTCTTATTTATCAGCAGGTGACACTTGGCGGAACAGGAAAAGAGCAGGGCAAACGCCATCCGACTTTAGGAAACAACGTGATTGTCGGCGCAGGTGCAAAAGTGTTAGGAAATATTACTCTGGGTGATTACGTAAGAGTCGGGGCAGGGTCCGTTGTTGTGGAAGATGTTCCTGAATACTCAACTGTCGTCGGGGTTCCGGGGAGAGTTGTCCACAGAAAAATCAAAGACAAAAACGGAGTTTTGATGCACAACAGAATTCCGGATCCTGTCAAATGCGAACTTAACAGACTTAAATATGAGGTTCAGGACTTGAGGGAAAAGTTAGAAAGAATTGAAAATAAATAGAAAGGGGTGCAATTATGTATCACGTTTACACAGAAAAAAATTATTCAGACTTAACAAAGACTTTAATCGGCGACTTCAAAGATTATGACGAAGCAATGGAGGCTGCCGAAAAAGCAATCGAGGGCAAACCGGAACTTAATTACATAGTTGAAGAAACAGACGGACACTTCAACAGCTACGGAGAGCTTGTTGCTGAAGTTGTTGCAAGATCTTAGTCATAGGTTTTAATAGATTTTATGGTTACACCATCAGGCTCATAGGTTGTTAATTTTATCTCTTTTCCAGTTTTAGAATCGTATTCGGTAACAGATTTAATTATTTTACCATCCAGTTCACTGAAATTAGTTGATTTTATCATTTTTTCTGTTTGGGGGTCTGATTCTATTATGACTTTGACTTGTTCGTTCTTGTAATAAGTTACTTTTACAGGATTTCCGGTTTGGGGATCAACTTCATTAATTGAATTAATTGTTTTTCCATCCGAGTTATATAAAGTAGTTTTTACAAGTTTTCCGGTTTGGGGATCAAATTCCTCAATACATTTTATCGTATTACTGTCATTTTGATAAGCAGTTCTTTTTACCATCTTACCAGTTTTAGAATCAGTTTCTAGGATAAATTTAGTACCATCTAACTGAGTCTCTACTATAACCCTCAAATTTTGCGGATTCACCTGAGCATCATCTGATGAATTTTTTGCAAGAGTCTTTGCACCTTTGCTGAACCAACCGTTTTTGTGCCCGATTATACCCAAAGTCACAAGCCCGATTGCACTCAAGCCAAGCATTATATTTTTGCTTGTCAAATATTTTTCAGTAGCATCTTTGTCATTTTCAAAACTTCTCTCAGTATTATTAACTTTTTCAACTTCACCTTTAAAATGCGGTCTATAATAATTTGAATATTTTATACCTACTGAATCTACCATCAAAGAACACCTTTAACTTTTACACACAATTATAATAAAACAAAATCACAAATTAATTTGCTAAACCCCAAAATACATATTTACATTATGTAACAAATTTTTATGATAAAATTCTTGAGTATAGGAGAGATTAGAAGATGAAAGCTGTAGTATTTGATGAAGGATTAAAGTTAGTAAACGATTACGAAAAACCGGTGCCGAAAAAAGGCGAAGCTTTGATAAAAATGACGCTTGCCGGAATTTGTAACACTGATTTTGAAATCACAAAAGGCTATATGGGCTATAAAGGAATTCTCGGGCATGAAGCCGTCGGGGTTGTGGTTGACGTGAACGGTGAAGATAAATCTTTAATCGGCAAACGTGTCGTTTCCGAAATCAGCTACGGCTGCAAAGAACCCGATTGCCCTTATTGTGCCGAAAAGCTTTACCGCCATTGCCCGAATCGCCATACGCTCGGAATCTGGAGAAAAGACGGATGTTTTGCCGAGTATTTTACAATGCCTGTTGAAGTTCTTTTTGAAGTTCCGGATAATGTAACTGATGAGCAGGCTGTGTTTGTTGAACCTCTTGCAGCAGCGTGCGAGATTACGGAACAGCTTCATATTAAACCTTTTGAAAAAGTGATTGTTCTCGGTGACGGAAAACTGGGGCTAATTACGGCTTTGACATTGAATGCTCAAAACATTGACGTCACTTTAGTCGGCAAGCATCAGAACAAACTTGATATTGCAAAAGCTCAAGGGGTTGAAACAAAACTTTTGAATGATTTGAAAATTGAAAAGATTTATGATGTTGTCGTTGAGGCAACAGGTTCTATTTCGGGATTTGAAACAGCGCTTGCACTCACAAAGCCCCGCGGCACTCTGGTGTTGAAAAGCACGGTTGCGGCTTCAAAAGAATTCAACCTTGCGCCGATTGTAATTGATGAGATTACGGTTCTTGGCTCACGCTGCGGTCAATTCGGGCCTGCATTAAGATTGCTGAAATCAGAAAAAATCGACTTCACTCCGCTTATTTCAGCAAGATACAACGTCGATGATGCCATCGAAGCTTTTGAAAAAAACAAAGAAAAAGAAACTCTTAAAGTTCTGTTGGAATTTTAATCATTTTAGGATAATATTAAATCATGGCGGATTCGGAAAATAAATTTCAGATAAAATTGCTGGATACTTACATCCTGAGGCAGGTTATAGAAATGTTTCTGATGGGGGTTTGCGTCTTTACGTCAATTATTTTTGCGTCTGACACGTTTATTACTCTTATCAAGCAGATTTCTATGTATGGAATACCTTTTAAGGTTGCATTTATGATGATTATTTTGAACCTTCCGCAGGTTATCGTAATGACGATTCCGATGGGCGTTCTTCTTGCAACCGTAATGACTCTGAACGGACTGAGTCTGAAGTCTGAAATTACGGTTATGAGAGCCTGCGGTAT
>CALUTA010000134.1 GCA_944323585.1 Candidatus Gastranaerophilales bacterium | reverse complement strand
GCTTACAATCCGACATTAATGAAATATTTGCGTCATTATCTTCCAAAACACATTGATTTGAAAACTCATGAAAATTATGGAATATCCAATAATTTTAAAGAAGTCATGGCATTTGCGCTTCTTGGGTATTGTACTTATTATAATATTCCGAACAACCTTCCCGACTGCACGGGTGCAAGGCGAAGGGCTGTATTAGGTAAGGTGGCTAATTGTTAAATCATCTTTAAGTGTTACATTAACATTTGTAACGTAAAAATTTACAGGGTAGCAAAAATTATTTTTTTGAGTTATATATAAGTGTAACCCAAAAGAAAAATATATCGTTACCCCCATTGTAAATTTAAAATTTAAAGGAGAAAAAGATGATTTCAAGAATTCAAAATGTTTCGTTCGCCGGAGCTAAACAGCGTGTTGCTAAAAAAGTTGCAAAAGATTTTGAAGAAATGTATGTTTCTGCATCTTCAAACCTTAAAGGCACTGTGAACGAAAAAAAAGCTGCAAGACAATTAAGAGATGCCGAACTCTTTACTGATAAAAAAACTCTTGTTGGTCGTATTGCTTCTTTAACAGTAGCAAAGAAAAACATTCCAGCTTCAGATATGCAAAACATAAAACCTGCTCAGTCGTTGACACCTGCAGAAATTGCTAAAATGCAAGGAATCGCTGATAATGGTGAACCCGGAGCTTTTGACTTCTTCGGTTAATTTAATAGCTTTTTAAATGCACAAGAAATGTACCTGATTTGATCATTTGCAAGAACTGCAAATTCAGTCAGGTCATTTTTTGCGTATTCGCCGGCAAGACTGTGGATATAAACACCTGTTTTGGCGGCATTAAATTCATCCATGCCTTGTGCCAGAAGTCCGGAGATAATTCCTGAAAGAACATCTCCGCTGCCTGCTTTTGCAAGTGCGCTGTTTTGTTTTGTGTTGCGGTATATGTTTAAATCCTTTCCGCAGACAACGGTTTCACTTGATTTTAAAACGGTTGTGCAGTTGTATTTTTCTGATATCTCTTTTGCATAAAATTCCATGTCCGCAGAAATTTTTTCGGTTTCAATTTTTAACAGTCTGGAAGCCTCTTTTATGTGAGGTGTCAAAATTAATTTTTCCGGAAGTTTTGGGTTTTCCAGCCCCGCAAGAATATTAAGCCCGTCAGCGTCAATGACAACAGGAATATCAGGTACGGATTTAATTGTGTCCGTGAATATTTTTTCGGCCTTTTTGCTTGTTGAAAGCCCGCATCCAATTAACAGTACATCTGCCGTTTTAAGAAGATTGTCAATATCTCCGAGCGGTGCGAATACTACATTTTGAGTCTGCGCTGCAACTGCATTTATAACTCTTTCTTCAGTTGCCAGAAACACATATCCGCATCCGGCTTTCAGAGCTGAAACGCTTGATAAATAAGCGGCTCCCGGCATATAATCTGAGCCTGCAATATTTAAAACTCTTCCGAAAGTGCCTTTGTTTGAATTTTCACTGCGTAGGGGAAGTTCAAAGTCCATTTTGTCTTATAACCTCATAGGCGACAATTGCAACGGAATTGGATAAATTCAAGCTTCTCTGACCTTCTATCATCGGGATAGTAAGAGCATTTTTGTCTTTGACGTAAATTTCCGGAAGCCCGCGTGTTTCCGGACCGAATACAATGAAGTCACCATCTTTAAATTGTACATCAGTATATTTTCGTTTTGTT
The DNA here is from genome assembly GCA_944323585.1 of Candidatus Gastranaerophilales bacterium. GTDB lineage: Bacteria > Cyanobacteriota > Vampirovibrionia > Gastranaerophilales > Gastranaerophilaceae > Scatenecus. The sequence continues at coordinate 2,567 of CALUTA010000134.1, read as the reverse complement.
TTAGTTGTTAGATAATAAAAATTAGCATCTTTATTTGACGAAAGCAATTCGTCCATAGACTCAATTTTGTGCAGGTCTACACTGTCCCAATAATCTAATCCTGCACGTTTTGTATATTTGCTGGATAGGGAAAATCCGAGTTTTCCGACTAAATACAAAGATGCTCCGGTACATGCGCAAAGCCTTGCAATATTTCCGGTATTCTGCGGAATTTCCGGCTCATAAAGCACTATGTTAATTTTTGCCATTTTCAAACAGCTTTCCGCTTTCCGCAACTACAGGTATAGCTCTTACAACACAGAAAATTATTGCAATCCAGGCAAGGATTTCCGCAACAACTCTGATACCGTCTGCAAGATTGAAGTTTATATCAGGTGTATAAGCCGCAATAAGGAGAACAAATGCGGCAACTTTAGCAACTGCATAGCTGATTCTCATGAATTTTGATGAGCAGATAAATTTGCCCCATGCTGTAGACTGCATTGATTTGTCGCCGAATGCTGTCATTCCTTTTGAAAGTGCAACGCTTCTTATGCTGTCGGTCGTAAAAGCTCTGGTCACACACACTATCGGGAATAAAACAGGAAGCCAGCCAAGTGCCGTAAAAGCTATCCAGTAAGACGCTTCCACAATTCTGTCACCCATAATATCCAGTACAGATCCAAGGTCTGATGATTGGTTATATTTTCTTGCTATATATCCGTCCACGCCATCCATTATAAATGCCACAGCCGTCAGAAAAAGCGATATAAGATAAGCTGTTCTGGAATCCATAAACAGCAGGCCTATTGCAATAAAAGCAACAAAAACTCTGCTTATTGAAACTATATTTGCCGTATTGTTTTTAATGTCCATTTTTAAATATCCCTTTTACCCATAAATTTATATTTTTATTTTTTCATTCTTGAAAGTGCAAAATTGACAGAATCAAGGTTTTTAACTCTTTCTCCGAGCATAATTTTTTCAGCTTCTTCAAGAATCTGCGTAACCATAAATCCGTTATCACCGTCAGAGCGGGCTTTTTTTCCTGTTTCACAGCAGCTTATAAAGTGCTGGCATTCAAGTTTCAGCGGTTCAATTTCCAGAACATCCGGTGTCGTAATATGCTGGGTCGTGTTTTGTTCAAAATTATCATATACAACGAGTTTGTTTTCAGGAACCGTGTCATCTAAGATTGCAGTTGCTTTTGTGCCTCTGACAAGAAGAGTCACGTGTTTTTTAGGAGTAATCCAGCTGTCTGAAATATGTCCTATGACTCCGTCTTCAAACTGAATTCCAATATGCGTAATGTCCATAATATCAGTTCTGTCAGAAGAGCAGCCGATTGCAGAAATTACTCTTAAAGGAGTTTTGCCTGTAACATAACTTATCATAGAAACATCATGAGGCGCTAAATCCCACATAACGCTTCTGTCGTTTTTGTGGAAGTTTACATTCAGCCTGTCGCTCTGCGCGTAAACTATTTCACCGAGAACACCGTCTTCAATAAGCATTTTTAGCCTGTTTACGGCAGGATGATAAAGCAACAGGTGCCCGACCATAAGGACAAGTCCCTTTTGATGAGCAAGTTCCGACAAATCTCTTGCTTCCTGCGCTACGGTTGAAATCGGTTTTTCAACATATACATTTTTCCCGGCCTCAAGCATAGCCTTAACAAGTTTGAAATGCGTGTGGCTCGGTGTCACAACTGCAACGGCCGTAATTTCTTTACTGTTTATAACTTCATTAAAATCTTTTGTTGTTTTAACTCCCGGATATTGCTCCCTGACTTTTTTAAGATTTTCGTCATCAATATCGCAAACCGTATCTAAAACATTAAGGCTGTAAAAGTTTCTGACAATATTTCTGCCCCACATCCCGCAGCCTATAACAGCTATTCTTTGTTGTACCATTTCCAATCCTTTTACTAAATGTGTTTATCTTTAATTTTATTATATTACAGCCCTGTTTTAATTTGCAAATATTTTACAGAAACGAAGAGTAAATTTTTGTAAATTTTTTGTAAAAAACAGTGAAGATTATTCGTAAAACAGCCGAATACCAGATTAAAGGACTTACAGGAATATGCAGATAAACTCGAAACTACTTACAATTGTTGCTAAGGCACAGACTGCCGAAGTTCAAAAACAGGTGACAGCAGAGGTTGAAAAAACTGCTGCTGAAACCGGTGTATCTTCTGCAGCAATTGATACAACATCTATTGTTGATGAAATTCTCGCTAAAAATAAAAATGCAACGATTTATTCAATAGCTGACAAGATTGCTGTTGGAGCGCTGAAAACCAAAGCATTTGTTGATTCAGTCCCTGTTGTATCACAAGAGGATGTAATAGCCGGAAACAATAAAATCGGTGCTTTAAGCCAAAAAACTTTTATAACTGCAATTCCGGTTTCTGATACACTTGTTGAAAGCACTGATATTGATGATATCGGGAAAGATATAGCTATTAACCTTAAAATAAAAAGTAATTTATCAGTGCAATTTACCGGTCTATCAAGTTCGGAAATTTCAGATATAAAACAGATTATTTACGATCTTCATCATCCCAAAACAGACTCAGGAGACGA
>CALUTA010000133.1 GCA_944323585.1 Candidatus Gastranaerophilales bacterium | reverse complement strand
GTGTTCATTGCAAGAAACATACACATGGTGTTCGAAGCTGATTTTTTATCAATATTATGTTTTTGAAGTTCTTCCATTGCCTTTATGCCTATCGGTGTTGCGGCATTTGTAAGCCCGAGGGCATTTGCAGTAAAACTCATTGCAATGTCGCCGACAGCCGGTGAATCTTCAGGTATTTCGTTAAACAGACGTTTCGTTACAGGTTTTATAATTTTAGCGATAATCTCAACAAGACCTGATTTTTTAGCAATTTCCATCATCCCGAGCCAGAATGCCATAATTCCAATGAGTGAAAACGCAACTTTGACACTCAATTCTGCTCCGGTCAAAATTGAATTTACAACGTCTTCCAGTCTGCCGTTTATTGCCCCTGCAATTATTGAAATTACAATAAGAAAGTAAAAAATGTAATTCATAAAAGTATTAAAGCATTAATAAACTTTCAGGTCAATTTTAGGCTTTTGTGTAACTAAATAATATCGAAGATTACCAGTGCCTGTGGTAGCCGTCATGTCTGTGGTGCGGCGGCGGAGTATGTCTGTGATGCGGATAATGTCTGTGATGGTAATGCGGAGCCGGATAATAATAGTATGGCGGCGGTGTGTATAAATATGGTATCGTCAGGATTTGCATAAGGTCAATGAATGTATTGACGTTTTTGTTTGACATATAATCGTTCATTGCCGATTTGTATTCACGATAATTCATTGTTGCCGGATCTGACCCGTTTTCATTATACATTTTGGAGATTGTATTAAATTGAATTGCGTCATCAGCCATTTGTTCATCTGTATAAGGGTATAAATTAGTGTCATTCCAGTTTTTCTGTTCCGTAAGCATTACTTCTTTAGCAGAGATTACACCATTTGAGTTGCCGTTTCTGTCTATTTCATTGAAAACCTGATTCATTGATTTGTCGTCGGAATTTGAATTTGTAATATCTCCGACAACAAAACAGTTCGGAACCTTGCTTACTGTTGGTTTCTGTACGTAGTTGTAGTAATACGGAGTGTACGGTACAAAATATTGAGCATCAGCTTCTGCCAGCGGGGCTGATGCTGCAATTGCGATTGCGGCGGCACCTGCGGCATTTCTCAGTCTGTTTTTACTCTTTTCTCCTGCAAAATGCTGCTGCGGAGATGTTTGATACTTGATTGCTGAAATTTTCATACACGAACCCCCATAAATTTTAGACCACATAACTATATTAAGTTGCTGAAACAGAATTTTGCCTGTTTGTTAAAATATTGTTACAAAAACTGCAAAAATATTGTAAATTTTTGTTAAAAAATAAAACGGAAAGTGAATTTGAATGTGGTATATATACTTTATATATACAATAGAGCATAAAATGGAGGAACCTTTATGAGCGGACCGGGTGGCATATCAAATTCAGGTCAAAAGATTGGTACAACAACAATTGAAGAACTTAAAATGTTGAGGCAGCAGGCTGATAAGTATTTACAGCAAATGGTCATGATGAATGCTTATCAGAAAATGATGTCCATGAATGGTTCGATTATGGGTGTAAATCAAAAAAATAACGGGTCAAATCCCATAGAAGGAGCTGGGCAAAATCTTGAAGGTTTAGCGAAAGCAGGTGCTGAATTGTACAAAAATGTAAATTCAGCAAATAATACTGCACCTTCGAAAACAACAAGCAATACTCCTGATACTCAGGATAAAAGTTCGCCACGCGGAACTTCTGCTCCTGCATCAAGAGGCGGTAATTCATATTCAGGATTGGCTCAAGGAGTTGATACAAGCAACTCGTCCGTAACTTTTGACACAAGTTCGCTTGAAAATATTGAATCAAAACTTGAAAATCAAAATATTTCTAGTAGTGATCTTACTTCTTTGCAGAGCCAGCTGGCAAATGAAAAAGTTAATGTAGCTGAAAAGCTTGCAGCCGCAGAAGCAGATTTTAGTAATATTCAGGGACAGCAAAAAACAGCGGAAGCAAATGTAACAAGACTACAGGAAGAGGTGGGCAATGCTGAAACCGCCAAAACTGATGCTCAAAAAACTTTGACAGATAACAAAAGTCAGTTGAATCAGTCAACAAAAGCTCGGGATCAATTAGATGATCAGCTTGCTTCCGTAAATTCTGATTATAAAGAAAAATGCACAGCGGTTAAAAACTGTGAGAGTGAAAAGAATTCTGCACAAACTGAAGTTTCAACAGCTAAAACTTCAGTTGCTCAGGCAGAATCCGGAGTAACTCTTGCTACGCAGCAGTTAACCTCTGCTCAGAATACACTTGCTAATACACCGCAGACGATTAACGGAAAGCCTAACCCGCAGTATCAAGTTGCTCAGGAAGCTGTAAAAGCCGCTGAAAATCAAAAGACACAGGCAGAAACTGCGCTTGAAAAAGCTAATAAATCACTTGAAGAGGCAAATAACAGACTTAATACGGCGGAAGAAAATTTAAAAACTGCTCAGGAGGCTAAGTCACAAACCTTGCAAACCCTGCAAGAAACAGATTCCAAATATAAAGATATGGCAAAACGCTGTGAAAAGGCGCAAAATGGAGTTGAAAACAGCCAGAAAGCTTATGACACTTCATTAGAAACATTTGACGAAACAAGTGCAAATTATGAGAAATTGAACACAGAACTTCAATCACAGGAAGGTATTTTGAACCAGCTTGAAGTTTATCAGACAAAAGTTGATGCCTTAAAGCAGGCTTCTGAAAGAGTTGCATCAGTTGAAGCCTCGATAAATGAGAAACTTCAGTCAAGAGAAAATACAACAAATACAATGCTGGAGCATGCTAACGCATCAGAAGGATGTTCAGCCTCCAAAACTCCGGCTGAAAACTTAATATCAATGAAAGACGGTCAGCAAAAATTGAATGATTTTGCTTATACAGCATCTAAAATTGAGACAAATAAGGCTGGATTGTTGTTAGTTGATGAGCACCAGATGAAAGTAAAAGATGCTGATCATATAATAAAAGAAGATGCATCATTCTTTGAAAAATCAGGATGTATTGCTAACTCTGACGGTTCATACACAAATCCTGAAAACGGGCTTACCTGGATTAATGTCGGCGACGGCACCTGGCTTCGTACAGATACTTTGCACAGGCATCAGGAGTATATGAATATTGTAAGTGAAAAATATCCAGATGTTGTAGATGCTTTCCACAGATCACAAGATCAGAACGCGGATTACGGTATAGTCGGATTGACGGCAAATTCAAATTTAAGAAAATATATGCAGAACTGGAATAACCTGAATTTTATAAACTAATATAAACTAAAAACAGACTCTTTTTAAATTAAAAAGAGTCTGTTTCAGTTTGTAATAATCTTTTATTTAAGATTAAGAGATTACTTGCCGCAGGAGCAGGCTACTGAACCGCATCCGCACTGGCAGCCAAGAGCAGATTTTGCTTCTTCCATTCTGACTTTGATACGTCCGTCAACGGCAATTCCTTCGCCTGTTGTTTCTGAAATCAGAAGCGGGTTGATATCAAGTTCATCGATGAATTTGAAGTCATTAACCAGCTGTGACAATCTCAATAAAGTTTCTTTGATTTGGTCGATTTGAGCCGGTTTTGTGCCTCTTGCGCCTTCGAGAAGTTTGTATGCTTTGACTGACTTAATCATTTCTTCTGCATCAACATCTGTCAAAGGAGCAATTCTGAATGTTACGTCTTTCATAACTTCAACAAATACACCGCCAAGGCCGAACATCATCATCGGGCCGTACTGAGGATCTGTTGCAATACCGCAAACCATTTCACGGCTGCCTTTTACCATTTCCTGAATGATTACACCTTCCAGACCTTCAAGCAAGCCTTTTGCTTCAAGTCTTTCGAGCAAGCCTTTGTATTCTTTTCTCAATTGTTCTTCTGATTTGATGTTTACAACAACACCGCCTACGTCTGTTTTGTGTGAAGTTGTTTTTGAAGTCATCTTCATAACTACAGGGTAGCCGATTGAATTTCCGAGTTCTACAACTTCGTCTTCGTTTGTTGCCAAACCGTATTTGCAAGCTCTGATTCCGTAAGCCTGAAGTACGTCGATTGATTCTAATGTTGTAAGTTGTGCACGGTCTTCAGCGAGTGCGTTTTTGATAATTTTTTCAACTTTAGCTCTGTCAACGTCGTAGCATGGAATTTTGCCTTCCGGTCTTTCCATCCAGAGTCTTTGCTGGTTCAATCTGTTCAAACCGTCTGCGGCTTGTTCTGCATACATAAAGAACGGCATATTTACATTCATATCAGAAAGTTTTGAGAAGAATTCGTTCTTAGTCATAAATACGCCGATAACCGGTTTCTGCGGATTTTTAGCCTTAATTTC
>CALUTA010000132.1 GCA_944323585.1 Candidatus Gastranaerophilales bacterium | reverse complement strand
GTGATGTGAGCTTTAGCTTTTTCAGCATCTGTGAAGAAACCTGTTGATTCAACAACAACTTCTACACCCAAATCTTTCCAGGGCAATTGAGCAGGATCTTTTTCTGCGAAGAATTTAATTTTTTTACCGTTTACAATGATACCTTCTTCATAAGCTTCAACTTCACCGTCAAATTTACCCATAACTGAATCGTGTTTGAAAAGAAGAGCAGCTTCTGCAGGTTTCAAACCGGGGTCGTTGATTGCAACGTAATTAATTTTGTCAAAAATACCTTCTCTGATAGCGGCTCTCAAAGTATTACGGCCGATTCTACCAAAACCGTTAATTGCTACATTTACCATAAGTTTTTACTCCTTCTTATTATGTAAATCTATAACATGTTCTTTATAGCACCAACAAAAAAACTAATCAATAGGTTTAGACCTTCTGAATTATTAAGAAATAGTTAATTTTTCAGCCCTAATATGTTGAACACATACAGTGACTTTGTTATACTCATTTTGAGGCTGTATAGCCTGAAGGATTTAGACATAATGAAGATTCAAAGTATAAAAAGCTATCAATTTACAGGAACCAACCAAAAAGCAAGCTGGCTTGACAGAATTCACGAAAACACAAAGAATAAAGCTGATATGACGGATTCAATTGTTGTGCCGAGAACCATTTTTAAAGGGTATCTGGGCATTATGACGGGCACAACCCTTGTGACGCTCGGCGGGCTTGTAAACAGAGCTAAGCACCCTAAAATCTTTAAAGCAACAATGGCTGCGGGGCTTTTAACTTCGCTCTACGGAACCTGGGCTTTTGTCCGTCCGTTTGTTGTGAAGGATGCCAAAGGAGTTCAAAAAGGATGAAAATAAAATAAATCAAAATAACGGGATATGCAATTTACGAAACAGGAGAATTTAAATGCAAATCAATAAGGTCTCTATACTTAACTTGACTATATCTAAAACCTACCGGACGCACAAAACCGATAATTACACGAAGAATCAACTGCCATCCGGCAAATTTATTCTGCCAAAAGACACAGTATCCTTCAGCGGGAAATTATCTCCTAAACCTTTGGCCGGATTATTTGATAATTACAGACCGGATAAAATGATTAAAGACGGGGCTCAATTTAATATTCATAATCATCAGATTTTTGCAAGAATGAAAAATTCGTATTCAGTAAAAGAATTCAAAAAACTTTTTGATTACGCAGACCAAAAAGGTGTTTTTTCTCTTAATATAAATAAAAAAAGCCATTATATTACAACAAGCCTGATTACCCCTAAAGAAAATCCTCTTATGGGAAAACTTGTCTGGGTAACGGACAGCGCACGCTATATGCCTATTTTAAAGGACAAATACCCTCTTGCTGCAGTTCCTTTAATGGAAAACATGTCTAAATTTTACAAAAAACAAGAAAGAAATTTTAATAAAATAATCAATGACCCGATTCAATATGAATTTAACCACGACTGGCCTAATACGGCAAAAAACGGCATTGGACATGTTTTTAATCCTAAAACAATGATCACTCATAAATGGTTTGCACATACCAGACTTGATTCTCCGGGACTTTATCTTCAAGCCGTATGCGACTTGATAAAAGACGGCTTTAGCGGGACCCCGTATGGTTATAAAAAGGCCTCGGATATATCACAAAACACAATAGACACAATCGCAAACATTACAGCATATCTTAAAGCAATTGACTATCCTTACGCAAAAGATACAGGTTCGTGGGAAGAAAAGACTTTTAATATTACGACATCCAGCGATGTTGCAATAATAAATGAAGGATTCAGAAAAATTATTGATTTGATGTATTCAAAAACAAGCAATTCTGAAATTCTTAAAGTGCGCAAACGTATTTTAAATTCTTCAAACGGCAAAATTTTTAAGGATGAAGAAGCTTTGCGCGAAATGCTTAAAATCGGAGAATACCGGATTAAAACAAACAGCACTCAGGAAGTTCCGGGTGAAAGAATCTTAGATGGCGCATTAAGTTTTGTTCCTCATTCAGAAAAATTCAGTAATGACGCCATTGAAAATGCCCGCATTATAATCTCAAGAATGCGGGCGCTTGAACCTGATTTTACAGAAGCCGGACAATCGTATGATACCGGATTGGTTAGAGAAAACGGCACTCTCAGATATCTTAAAGACAGATATTTAAACATGACATCAGGCCATGAAATCAACAGGTCAGTTCTAAACAAAAACACGGAAGCTCAATGGTTTATGACAAGCGATATTTCAAAAAGCTACGGTATTGCAGTGAGAGGACTTTTAAACAGCTTTGAAAACGGAAAAATCAAAAAAAATGACAGTGAAGCCTTAATACTTTTAAATACCGCCCTTGACAAACAAACAGAATATATAAACCGTGCTTACGGAAGGATAACCGGCGAAGATTCATTTAAAGCTAACGGCAATCCCTGTCCGGCTTTTCAGCTTCCCGAAGCATATCAGGCGGTAAAAAAATCTAACGGCGACATAATCTTTGTACCGGGCACTCATACACCGCTCGGCTGGGCTCAGGCGTCTTTGTATGATGCATCAAAACTTATGCTTGAAAACCTGACAAGAATAGAAAAATTATTTACTTAAATGTACCCCCTGGCTGCGGGATATAACCTAAAATAAAAAAGCAAACAAATAATTTTTACTGAGGCGAAACACAAGCCGAAATCGCATCCATCAGGCGCTTAACTTTTACAATTTCGATTTTGCCGATATTTTGCGGAACATCATTTGCATAAGGTATTATGGCCTTTTTAAATCCCGTGGCTATTGCTTCATTAAGACGTTTTTCAATATTATTCACCGGATGAACTTCTCCCGAAAGCCCGATTTCACCGATAATAACCGTCTGGCTGTCGACGACAACATCTCTTGCGCAGGTTGCAATCGCAATTGCGATACCCAAATCCGCGCTAGGCTCATCAACTTCTATCCCGCCGGTTACATTCACATAAACATCCTGCTTTGAAAGATTAAGCCCGACACGCTTTTCAAGAACAGCAAGAATTTGATGAAGACGGCTCAGGTCAACCCCGTTTGTTACACGCCTCGGGGCGGCGTAAGGTGTAGTTCCGACAAGAGCCTGAATTTCCACAAGCAACGGTCTGGTGCCCTCGTTCGTCACAATAATTGCACTTCCGGGAACAGAACCCTGAGAACGCTCATTTAAGAACAGTTCGTTCGGATTTGTAATACATTTCAGCCCGTCTGCGCTCATTTCAAAAATTCCGACTTCAGATGTATTGCCGAAACGGTTTTTCATTGAGCGGAGCATCCTGTAAGATTTGTACTTGTCTCCTTCAAAATAAATAACCGTATCAACCATATGCTCTAAAACTTTTGGCCCCGCAATGCTTCCTTCTTTTGTGACGTGGCCGATTACAACGGTTGTAATGTTTTTGCTTTTGGCAATATGCATTAATATATTACAGCATTCCCTGATTTGAGAAACACTGCCTGCCGTGCTTGCAACATTATTTGAATAAATTGCCTGAATACTGTCTATCACAACAAAATCAGGCATCAATTCTTCAATCTGGATTTTGATGTTTTCCATATTTGTCTGCGGATATATAAAAAGGCTGTCAGAATTTATTCCAAGCCTGTCTGCTCTTAGTTTAAGCTGGTTTGCGCTTTCTTCCGCCGAAACATAAAGAACTTTTTTGCCGTTTTTGCAGATTTCGCCGCAGGTTTGAAGTGTTATTGTAGATTTGCCGATTCCGGGGTCGCCTGCAAGAAGCACAAGAGAACCTTCAACAAAACCGCCTCCTAAAATCCTGTCAAATTCAGAAATATTAGTCCGTAATCTGACGCTTTCATCAACCTCTATATCTTTTAGAAGCTTTGGTTTTTCGGTATTTATAAATTCATTTGCAGCTGCATTCGGAGTTTTGCCGGTAAACTGAACTTCTTCGGTCAAAGTTCCCCAGCTTCCGCACTCGGGGCATTTGCCGAGGTATCCGGCAGTTTCATACCCGCATTCCGTACAAATCCATTTTGACTTTAATTTTGCCATATGATGATTATATTATTCTTGTTATTGTTAGTCAATCAGTGAAGATTTTAATTATACGTAATTATAATAACTAAGCCATTTTGTCATGCTGAGTTTATCTCAGTATTTCTGCTTAATTCTGAAACAAATCAAAACAATAGAAAAAAGACAAAATGGCTTAGTTTAGAGATTTAATCCGGTTTATTCACCGGCAGGAACAGCTGCTGAATCGCCTTCTGCGGGCATTTCCTGCACGGGTTGAGAATTGTCAGCCTGTGAGCCGGAATCAGTTGACTCAGCATCCTCTGTTTCTTCCACTATCGGTTTGCCTGTTGAGTTAAT
>CALUTA010000131.1 GCA_944323585.1 Candidatus Gastranaerophilales bacterium | reverse complement strand
AAAATCAAATCCTTACCGCCCAGACTTTCAATTGAAGCTGAAGGGAAAATCAACAAATCACAATCCGTATTTTCAATAGTTTTAATTATATTTTCATAATTAAAACTAAAATCCCCTGTTTTAAATTTTATTTGCGCAATTGCTGTTTTCATACTTTTTCTCCTAATCATCCAATTTTAAATAATTTACCTTTTCCCAGCTTAAATCGAGATACTTGATTTTTGAATCCACTAGCTGAACCTGCGGAAGAATTGAAGGTATACGTTTAATTCTTTCATAAACACTTTCGTCAAGTCTTCCAAGTCTTATATTAACCGATTTAATTTTAACGTAAACATCATCAGGATTTCTTAAATCCATATACTCTACAGGCTGTCTTGAATAAACTGACACATCTTTTGCTATTTTTTCAAGCCTTTGGAGCTTTTTCAAATCCCATTTGGTATAATCGTCGCCCTTGTTTCCGTATGAAAGCACAAGAAGAGTTTTATAATCCGATTTTAAAGGCAGATACTCCCTTCCGATAAGTTTGCCGTCTTTTGTAAAAAATGCAACCGGCTTGACTTTCGCATCAGGTGAAATTGTTATAAAAGGCTCACGTTCCCTGACTATTATCTGCAATCTTGCCGGAAATGCATAACGCCTTATATAAACTTCTTCTATCGGTGTAAACTCAAGCAATTTTTCCTTCAAATTATCAGTTTTTGCCATATATATCGGCACATCAGGAACTTCAACCGTTTTTAATGCCGTAAGAATTTTTGAAGTTGATACAATATGGTTATTTAAGATTTCAACAGTATTGCTGTCCGTTTTCAAAAAAGCGTCCTTTTTTAAATACCACTGAGGCATATCCGCAAGATAAACAAGTCCTGCAATTAAAACAATGTTCACAACAAAGCACAAAAATGACCTGAAGGCATTTTTTCTTTTTCTGCCTTTTCTTATCTGACGGCTTCTTTGCATTTTTTTTACAAGCCGTCTGCCGTCAGTTATATCATCTTCATTTGGTGTGTAATTGCTTCCGTCCATCTTATACCGATTATTTGTTTAATCCGACACTGTTTAGAATCAAAAGAACGAGTTCATCATAACTTATATCCATTGCGGCAGACTGCGCAGGCAAGTCGCTGACAACTGTCATTCCAGGGCTTGTGTTTATTTCCAGAAGATACGGGATATCATCTTTCATCATAAAGTCAATTCTTGCAACCCCGCTGCAGCCTGCGGTTTCAAAAGCTTCTACCGCCGCTTTTTTAACTTTTTCGGTAACTTCCGCATTCAAACTTGTCGAAGGCACGATAAAATCAGACATTCCGCTTGTGTATTTAGCTTCGAAATCATACCATTCGTTTTTCGGACGGATTTCAAGAATTTCTGTTGCAAAAGCTTCTTTTTTAACTTGGCCGTCAGACATTTTTTTGTCACGCTCCAGAACCCCGACGGTTACAAAAAATCCGTCGATAAATTCTTCAACCAGAACGTCGTTATTATATTCCAGCGCTGTCTGATAAGCAAACTTCAAATCTTCTTTTTTATCAACCTTTGTCATCCCGAAGCTTGAGCCTTCACTTACAGGTTTCACAAAAAGCGGATATGTTAAATCTTTTGTCTTTTCAAGCAAATCTTCGCCTTTTTTGACAAATGCTGATTTTGCCATTGTAATGGCGGGATTGGTTGAAAGAATTCGTTTAGTGAATTCTTTATTCATACAGATTGAACTTGCCATAACTCCGCAGCCTGTGTAAGGAATACCGAGAATTTCCAAAAGTCCCTGAATACATCCGTCTTCGCCGTATTTGCCATGAAGTGCGTTGTAGGCATAATCATATTTGCCGTTCTTTAACTTTAACGCTATATCTTTGTCAACTTCAACGAGTTCGGCATTTTTATATCCGAGTCTTTTTAAAGCCTCATAGCAGCCGTTTCCGGAACGTCTTGAAACTTCTGCCTCAGACGACATCCCGCCGCAAAGAACTGCTATTTTTGCATTTTTATCAACTACCGGTACAATATTTTGCATAATTCAACCTCTCTTTTATTAGTTCCGCCCAAAAATCTGACTTCGGGCTTCAATTTTATATTATACTTCTTTTCAACTGCACCTTGCATTTTTACCATTAATTCAAGAATGTCAGTTGATGAAGCGTCATTTTTATTTGAAATAAAATTTGCGTGATTTTCCCAAACTTTGGCTGCGCCGGCACTGAAAGATTTTGCCCCGGCACTTTCAAGAAGTCTGCCGGCAGAATCGCCATCAGGATTTCTGAAAACACTCCCGCAATTCGGGGTTGCAAGATTTGGCTGCTTGGCTTTCCTAAAGTCAAGATTTTCTTTCATTTTGGCTTTAATTGTTTCGCTGTCCGCTTTTTTAAGCTTGAATTTTGCGCCTAAAATCACTAAATCCTGACTCTGGCAGACAGAAGTTCTATAGGAAAACTTCATATCCTCTTTATTAAGAGTAACAAAGCCGTCATCTTTATTCCAGCAATATGCTTCAACAAAAACATCACTGATTGACTGTCCGTGTGCGCCTGCATTCATAAAAACTTCCCCGCCGACGGTTCCCGGGAATGCTATCATAAATTCAAGCCCGTTTAATCCTTCATCTGCGGCGGCCTGCGACAATTTCGGCCCCTTTAATCCGCTATCCGCCGTTACAAACTCCCCGTCAAAAGTGTATGATGCCATTTTTGTCGTAAGAATAACAACCCCGTCATACCCGAAAGACGAAACCAGTGTATTTGTAAGGTTCCCGAACACTTTTGCTTCAGGATAAAGCGATAAAGCTTCCGCAAACTCTTCACGTGTTGTCGGAAAAATTACTTTTTTTATCTTACCGCCGCACTTTAAAGAAGTAAGCCGTTTTACATCAAAATTTTCTTCAATTAGCAGCATTTACCAGCCCTTCATTCAAAGCCATAAGCTCTTTGCCTAAAGCCGTAATTGTTCCGGCACCAAGCCCGATTACAACATCTCCGTTTTCAAGAAGCGGGAAAAGTTCTTTTGCAACATTTTTTATGTCACCGCCGAGATATTTGCAGTTAATACCGGTTTTTTGAGCAAGTTCATGCGCAAATTTTTCGCCTGTCACACCTTCTATCGGATCTTCTGATGCCGCATAAACATCCGTTACTATGACCTTATCAACCCCGTCAAATGCGCCTAAAAAATCATTCCACAGATTTTTCAATCTTGTGAATCTGTGTGGCTGAAACACTGCAATCACCCGTTTATTTTTGAAACTTTCCGCACAGGATAAAGTTGCCTTAATTTCCGTCGGGTGGTGTGCGTAATCGTCGTAAATCGAAATTCCGTCAAACTCACCGACTTTTTGGAATCTTCTGCCCATGCCGGAGAAAGTTGCGAAGTGCTTTTTAACACGCTCAATATCCACACCTGCCTGATGAAGGCTTGCAACAACAGCAAGAGAGTTATAAACGTTATGTCTGCCCTTCAAAATTATTGAAAGTGATGTCAGAAGTTCGCCTTTGTAATAAACATCAAAGGTCGTGCAATCCTGAGTAAACACAATATTTTTTGCCGTATAATCAGCCTCATTAAGCCCGAAGGTCATTACCTTATGCGCATGAAGCTGTTTTAAAACTTCACAATCATTGTTGACAAGCACGACCGAATCCTCTTTCAAATTTGAAATAAATTTTTCGAAAGTTGCCAGCAGTGATTTCATTCCGTCCTTGTAAAAATCAAGATGGTCAGGTTCAAGATTATTAATCACGCAGACATTCGGCGAGTATTTAACAATGGTTCCGTCGCTCTCATCAAGCTCTGCGACAAAATATTTGCCTTTTGTTGACTGGGAATTTACTCCTAATTCAGGTATAATTCCGCCGACAACAAACGACGGCTCGTATCCAGCAAGATCCAAAACATAAGACGCTAATCCGCTTGTTGTTGTTTTGCCGTGGGTTCCGGAGAAACCAATAAAAAACTTGTCCTGTTTTGAAATTTCCGCCAGCAAATCCGATCTGTGATAAACCGTTAAGCCGAGTCTTTTTGCTTTAACCAGTTCCGGATTGTCCTCTCTGATTGCCGTACTTGCAACAACAATGCAATCATCCGGCAAATTGCTCTCGTCGTGTCCGATATAAACGGTTGCTCCGAGTTTTTTCAATTTATCTATATACTTACTTTCTTTAATATCCGAACCTGAAACTTCGCATCCGTTTTCCAACAGATACTTTGCCAGTCCGCTCATTCCTATTCCGCCTATTGCTATAAAATGATATTTCTTTTTCAAAGCTCTATCCCTATTTCTAAACTATTTTCTACTGACATAATTATATTACATAAATCTTTTGTGTGTTTTAATTTTAAGCTTTTGTAAAAATATTTTT
>CALUTA010000130.1 GCA_944323585.1 Candidatus Gastranaerophilales bacterium | reverse complement strand
CATACGGAAAATCCGGCAAGCCAGCTTATCCAAGCGCAGTCAAACCAGTTATACTGCTGACCTTTATCAAGGACAACCTGCATTGAAAGAAGCCACAAAACAAGCGAAATCATTCCTAAATAATCGGTTTTCTCAATTTTTTTGCGGATCTTAAGCTCCTCAATATTTGCATGAACCATTGCTATTGAAAGTATTCCGACAGGAATATTAACAAGATAAATCCACTGCCAGTCGGCATTATCAACAATAAACCCGCCGAATGTAGGCCCTAAAATCGCAAACACCATTACGGCAAGCCCGTACAAACTCATTGCAACCCCTCTTTTTTCAGGAGGAAATGCCGCAAGCAAAATTGCCTGTGAAACAGGTGTCATGGGCCCGCCGCCTATTCCCTGTATAAGCCTTCCCAGAACCATCAAATTCAGGTTTGGTGCAAGGGCGCAAATTAACGAACCTAATGTGAAAATCCCGATAAATATCTTTAAAAATCTCTTTCGTCCCAGCAAATTTTCAAGCCATCCGGACATCAATATTAAACAGGAATTTGCAATCATGTATGATGTAATAATCCAGTTTGCCTCGTCGATAGTTGACCCGAAGTATCCTGAAATATGCGGGATTGCAACATTGGTCGCTGATGTCGCAAGACAGGCAAATGATGTCGGCAGAAGGATTGAAAGCGCCACAAGCCACAAAGGCGCCGGAGTATGTTTATACACAACCTTTGGCATTTTACTTAACCTTTACCTCCGGAACAACAGACATACCCGGAACTATATTGTATTTTGAAATGTCTTCCGTAAATACGATTTTCACAGGCACTCTCTGCACTATTTTTACGTAACTTCCGACAGCATTCTCAGGCGGAAAAAGGCTTGCTCTGGCGCCTGTTGAACGTTGAATACTATCAACTTTGCCCTGAAATTTTTTGCCGCCGTAAGTATCAATTTTTATTTGTACAGGCTGACCCGGCTTCATATTTGCTAATTGTGTTTCTTTGAAATTCGCAACTATCCACATTTTTTCCGGCACAATCGAAAACATAGGCTGGGCAACCTGTACGTAATTACCCTGTTCTACTGAACGATTTGTAATTCTTCCGTCTGAAGAGGCGTAAATCTTTGTATATGATAAATTCAATTCATCCTGCTCAACTTCGGCCTCAAGCCTTTTGATTGAAGCCGTAAGTTCGTCATACCGCGCTTTTGCGGACTTGCTGTTTGATTGTGCTGCTGTAAGTTTATTAAGGCTTGAATCATATTCCTGTTTTGAAGAAATTCCTCTTTCAAAAGTTTTTGAATATCTTTCAAAATCAGCCTGTGCATATTCCAGATCCGACAAAGTTTTCGTAACCTGATTTTCGCTGTTTACAAGCGCTGCCTTTGCTTCATCTAGTTTTGCCCTCGTTTCTTTCAGCTTTGCCTGATAATCATTCGGATCAATCTCCAGCAGAAGATCGCCTTTTTTAACCTCCTGATTGTCGTCTATATTAAGCTTCATCACAGGGCCCGAAACCCTCGGGGCAACTGTTATTACATGACCTTCAATAAAAGCGTCATCCGTTGATTTGTAATAAACGGTATGAATCGCATAAAATATCCCGCAAATTAAAAATATTATTGCGGTTACACTCGGTACGATAACTCTCTTTTTCATGTATTCGGGGCGTGTATCTTCAATTTCCACTATATCTTCTGAATTATCTTTTTTCACGTTCGGCTTCTCCTTTTATATTTGTAATTTAACTTTATCTCTTATGTTCATGTTCATCTTTTCAAGAATCTTAAAGGCAGAAGTAACTTCTTCTTCCGTTATATTGTTGAGTATGATTTTTCTCAACTCAAGGTCTGTAGATAATATTTTATCTCTGACGGCTTTTCCTTTTTCTGTTACAACAAGTTTAAAAATCTTCCTTCCGTTTGAGTCGGGAATTTTTTCTATAAAACCTTTCTGGTGCATTATTTCTATAATTCTTGAAATATTTGCCCTGTCTTTCAGCGTAATTTCGGCCAGCTGTCTTTGATACATGATTTCTTCATTTTCAAGCAGCAAGTTTAATATTACATACTGATCCGGCGTAAGTTCAAATTTCTTTTCCGCAAATGTCTGGGATGAAAGTGCTCTTATAAAAGTACCCGTAATAAAAACCAGTGCGCCTATTCTGTCTTTTAAATATTCTCTGTACATAATTTATATTTTTCTATTTACATTATTTTTTTCTTGTGATGTAATTATAGCACAAGAAAAATTTTAGGATACAAGCCATGAAAAAAAACTTTATAATTATTTTATTTATAGCCCTAACATTATCAGCCCCCGCTTTTGCAAAGCAGCAAATACCCCAGAAAGCCGACCATATTGAATATATTAACCTTGAATGGTGGAAAAAATATAATGATGAAGATTTGACAAATAATCTTTTAAAACTTTACGAAAATAATTATGACCTTAAAAATGCAGCCCTGAAAGTTAAAGAAAATGAACAGGCTGTCAAAATGCAGTTTGCAAATGAACTTCCAAGCCTTGGTCTGTCAGGCGAATTATACAGAAATATGAGATCTTCAATGCAGCAGTTCGGAAGCATGCAAATTCCGAGTTACGCACAATACAACTATTACCTGCCGATAACTTTGAATTATGAAATCGATATCTGGGGCACAAACAGACTGAGAACCAAAAGCATGAAGCAAAGACTTGAAATTATAAAACAGGCTGAACGTGCGACTTATATTGCGCTGACTTCAGATTTTGCGGCAGACTACTTCAACCTGATAAGAACTGATGAATTTATCAAAATACAGGATGAGCTTATAAAAACTCAGGAAGAAATCGTTTCAAAGGTTTCCGACAAATATAATATCGGACTTTGCTCAATAAACGAACTTCTGGCAGAAAAAAGACTCCTGACAACCTTGCAGGAAGAGAAAAACCGCCACATAAAAACCCGTGACACTCTGATTAACAGCCTGCGTGTGTATTTGTCCGAATCGGCAGGAGATATCACAAGAAATAATTATGAAAATTTGACTTTGCTTAAAAATCTTCCGCAGGAATATTCCACGGAAATTATTGAAAACCGCCCCGATTACCTTCAGGAAGAAGCAAATATCAAGCGTATCGGATTTGATGTAAGAGTGGCAAAACGGGAGTTTTTACCTAAATTCATATTATTCGGACAAATCGGGCTTAATGCATATCATCTGGATACTCTGTTTAATTCAGCCTCCCAGATGTTTAACGCAGGAATTTTGCCATCTATCGACCTTTTTGCGGGCGGAAGAAAAGTTGCTCTGTTGAGGCTTAGAAAATTTGAATACGAAGAAGCCCTGAACAGTTATCAAAAAACTATCTTAACCGGTATCAAAGATATGAACACAGGTCTTATAGCCTACAAAGAAGCACTTCAAAATTACGACGAAAGTCTGAACAGATTGAAGCTCCAAAATCAAACATATTCACTGATGCAAGACAAGCAGAACATAGGTTCGGCGAGCGATCTGGAAGTTTTATATTCAAAGGAAGCCTATTTGATGGTGAAAAAAGACGAGGTTTCAAACAAAATGAACTCTCTTATTTCAACAATCAACCTTTACAAAGCTGCAGGCGGAGTCGATTTGTACAAGATTAATGAAAATATTTAGTTTAAATTTCTGCTTTGAAAACCCGTGACCATTATTCATTGACTTTTAGTCAAATATTACATATAATTGTCCCTAAACGGAGCAATTTATGAATAAAAGACAACTTTCAGCACAGACAACCAGACGCAAACTAATTACTGCCGGCCTTGAACTTATTAAAGAAAAAGGCTTTGATGCGATTAATGTTGAAGACATTACAAGAAAAGCCGGTGTTGCAAAAGGCTCATTCTATACATATTTCAAACGAAAAGAAGATATAGTGCTTGATATAAGCAGGACGCCGTTTGGAGAAATTGCAGAAGAACTTCAAAATATGAAAAAAATGGAGTTGATAGAAAGATTAACCCATTATTTTCATAGGTTTATGGAGTGCGTGGAATCCTGCGGGATAAATGTCTGCCGCCAGTGGACAAAAGATGTGCTGGATCCGAATAATGTTCCGGACAACAAAGACGGTCAAAAATGGAAATATGATTTTGAAATGCTTAAAAGTATTTTAGAAGATGCCATTTCAAACGGAGAGTTGAAAAAAGATACTCCTGCCGAACTTTTAACACACATTATAATCAGCGAGCTTTACGGCATGATGACCTGCTGGTGTATGTCAGACGGCAAGTTTGAACCGCTCGAATGGACGCATAAATTCTGCAAAATACAGCTAAGGCCGATTTTAAAACCTTATCTTCATTAATCAAAAATTTTGTATAACATTACATAATATAATTTTTATCAAAATAAATTCCACTAAA
>CALUTA010000129.1 GCA_944323585.1 Candidatus Gastranaerophilales bacterium | reverse complement strand
CCATGATTCTCACAAGTTTTTCTGCACCGAGATGTTTTGAATTTTTCAAAATAATCTGCGGGGCAAAAGTTAAAAGAGCGTCTCCCGCAAGAACCGCAATTGCTTCAGAAAATACTTTATGATTTGACGGTTTTCCCCGCCTGAAATCGTCATTATCCATACATGGAAGATCATCATGAATCAAAGTCTGCGCATGAAGCATTTCAATTGCGCAGGCGGTTGGCAGAGCATCTTCAATATCTGCGCCGAACAGTCTTGCACTTTCAAGACACATTACGGGCCGAAGCCTTTTACACGGCAGCAGCACAGTATATTTCATTGATTTGAAAATATCCTCAGGATAAGAAATTTTCAGATACTCATCCAGTTTTTTGTCCACAATTGCGCTTAGTTCTTTCATCTGCATAATTTTGACTCTTTCTTTTTTATTTATTTTAGAATGTAAAAACTATTCTTCAAGGTCAATTTTTTTCAAGTTTTGTTTCAAAGTATTTCTTCCGCCCGTGCGTTTTTTAGTGCTGATTTTGGCGATTTCCTTGTTATGAACTGTCTTTTTGGAATGTTCTTTTTTCACACCTTCATACTTAATCCGTTCTTTGTATTCTTTGGCCTCCCCAACAAAAGCAAGATAACTTTCATACCTTGTGTCATCAATCTGATCAAGATGCGCAAGCACATTACAGCCGTCTTCCTTGATATGAAGGCAGTCAGGATATTTGCACCCGACTCTCAACGGCGCAATTTCATCAAACAGCCCGCCGACATCAGCAGGCAGAATAAAATCGAACTTCACGTTGCTGAACCCGGGGGTGTCAACTATTCTCGTGTTTTTACCAATTTTTATAATTTCACAGTGGCGGGTGGTGTGAGTTCCTCTTTGAGTTTTTTCGCTTACCGACTTTGTCCTCAAGTTAAGCTCCGGATTGATGGCATTGATAAGACTGGACTTGCCGACACCTGAATTTCCGCAAAGAACATTCGTTTTACCCTCCAAAATAGCCTCAAAAGCCTTTATTCCGTTATGTTCCGTTGCTGATGTGTAAACTATTCTATACCCGAGATTTTCATAAATATCGTGAATTTTGTTTGTTAAATTCTTTTCAAACTCCAGATCATCCTTGTTAAAACACAACACCGGCCGAATTTCAAAATACTTTGCAAGTGCAATATACCTGTTTAGTTGTAAAAAGTTTAAATCAGGTTCTTTAAGCGCAGAAACCACAACAACTTGATCAATGTTAGAAACAGCAGGACGGCTTATAAAATTTTTTCTTGGAAGAATTTCTTCAATAACCCCTCCGTCAAATTCCACAAAATCGCCGACAAAAATTTTTTCTTTACGTTTTTTTAGAACTTCTCGGATTTTGCATTCAAAAATTTCCGCTCCGTCATCAACGTAGTAAAAATCGGAATGAATTTTGTAAATTTGTCCTTGCGCCATGGGATTATTTTATAATAAAAATAATTCAGGCGCAAAAATTATGCTCTATAATCAATTTTATTAGCAGTATTTTCACGCTGCTTATTAATAAGATAATCAACAGCAGCCCCGATGCCCGTACCGACTGCAGTCATAACAGCAGTGTTAACCATACCGGTTACAAATCCGTTATTGTCGCCGATTGAGGATAATCCTGCAATTGCTCCTGCAGTTCCACCGATAATTTTCCCTGCGTTTGTTTGAGTGTAAGGGCGGCCATTCTCTGTATATGCATTTGTTGTCATCGGTATTGGGTAAAAATTTGGGATAATTGTGTTTGTTGACATTGAATACTCCTTATGGTTTGTGTTTCACATAATATTAATATCACGAAAAATATTTTTTGCCGTTTTCTTAATAAAAAACGCTAAAATTGTTACAATTATTTGAAGTTTAATACTTTTATGTTATTATCAATGTAAGAATAGATGATTATACTTTTAATAAGGGGAATAATATGATTTCAGTAAACGACTTAAAAACAGGTTTGACATTAGAACTGGACAACGGCTTGTGGTCAGTTGTTGAATTTTTGCACGTTAAACCGGGAAAAGGAGCCGCTTTCGTAAGAACAAAATTGAAAAACGTTGAAACCGGACAGGTTATAGAAAAAACTTTCCGTGCCGGCGAAAAAGTAGGCAAAGCAACTCTTGACAGACGTGAGATGCAATATCTTTACAAAGAAGGCGCAGATTACGTTATGATGGATAACGAAACTTATGACCAGCTTCACCTTAGTGAAGATCAGATCGGTGACGGTCTTAAATACTTAAAAGAAAACATGAACGTTCAGGTATTGATGCATGATTCAAGAATTATCGGTGTTGATATTCCGGCTCACGTAGAACTGGAAGTTGTTGATACTCCGCCGGCAGAAAAGGGCAACACCGCACAGGGCGGCACTAAACCGGCTAAACTTGAAACAGGTGCTGTAGTAAACGTTCCGTTCTTTGTTTCTAACGGCGACGTAATCCGTGTTGATACCAGAACTAATGAATATCTCGACAGAGTTTAAGCTTAATATCGGGATTTTTAGTATGTCATTCTGAGCCAAGCAAAAATCTCAAAGGCATCAACAACTCAGGATGAAGTTACTTGAAAGGAAAGAATAATGAAATTTGAAATAGATTATATTGAAAAACTTGCAAAAGTCTTGTCTGACAATTCTCTGACTGAAATTTCACTTGAAGACGGAGAACAGGCAATCACTATCCGCAAGGAATTAATCGGAGCACCGGTTGTTGCAGCAGCTCCCGTACAGGCAGCCGCACCAGCACAGACAGCAGCAGCTCCGGCACCGGCTAAAGAAGAAGTTAAAAAAGGCAAACCACTTACTTCTCCGATGGTTGGAACTTTTTACACAGCTCCGTCGCCTGACGCAAAACCGTTTGTCGAAGTCGGACAGACTGTTAAACAGGGCGACGTTGTTTGTATCGTCGAAGCAATGAAGCTTATGAATGAAATCGAATCCGAATTTTCCGGCACAATTACCGAAATTTGTGTGAAAAACGGGCAGCCAGTTGAATTCGGTCAGGTTTTAATGTATATAGAATAATGTGAGAAAGTGAAGGGTAAAGGGTGTTAAACGTTTTACCCTTTATTCTTTGTTATATTTAACTTTTTCAAAAAGGGATTAAAATGTTTAAGAAAGTACTAATAGCAAACCGCGGTGAGATTGCGGTAAGAATTATCAGAGCCTGCAGAGAAATAGGAATTCCGACAGTTGCAATTTATTCACAGGCAGATGCGAATTCTCTTCACGTAAGACTTGCAACAGAGGCATACTGTATCGGACCAGCGGAAAGTTCAAAAAGTTACCTCAGCATTCCGGCAATTATCTCGGCAGCACTTGTTTCGGGAGCCGACGCAATCCACCCCGGATACGGCTTTATGTCAGAACGTGCCGATTTTGCGGAAATTTGCGAAAAACACGGGATTAAATTCATAGGCCCGACAGCGGAAGCTATGCGCAAAATGGGTGACAAAGCAACCGCACGTAAGACAATGATTGAAAACAATGTTCCTGTTACTCCTGGAACCGGAATTTTAAAAACACCTCAGGAAGTAAAAGATTTTGCCAAAAAAGCGGGCTATCCGATTATTTTGAAAGCAACAGCAGGCGGCGGCGGAAAAGGTATGAGAATTGTCCGCTCGGATGACGAAGTTGAAACAAACATGAACCTTTGCCAGTCTGAAGCACAGAATTTCTTTGGCAACCCTGATGTTTATGCTGAAAAATACCTTGAAAATCCGCGTCACATTGAAGTTCAAATTCTAGGCGACCAGTATGGCAACGTAGTTCACCTCGGTGAACGTGATTGTTCAATACAGCGCCGTCACCAGAAATTGCTTGAAGAAGCGCCTTCACCTGCGATTGACGAAGCAACCAGAAAAGAAATGGGTGCCGCTGCAGTCAGAGCCGCTAAGGCAATCAATTATGAAGGTGCCGGCACATGTGAATTTTTGCTTGACCATGACGGCAAATGGTATTTTATGGAAATGAATACCCGTATTCAGGTTGAACACTGTGTAACCGAAATGATTTCAAATGTTGATCTTGTAAGAGAGCAGATTATGGTTGCAGCAGGCGAGCCGCTTGATTTTACTCAGGACGATATAGTTTTGAGAGGACATGCTATTGAATGTCGTATAAATGCGGAAAATCCGGCTAAAGACTTTATGCCGAACCCCGGACAAATTACAGGATACGTAACTCCAGGCGGATTTGGTGTCAGAGTGGATTCTCATGTTTATCAGGATTACAAAATTCCGCCGTATTACGACAGTATGATAGGGAAGCTTATCTGCTGGGGCAGAACAAGAAATGAAGCCCGCCGCAGAATGTACAGAGCGCTCAAAGAATACGTCATTACAGGTATCGAAACAACCATCCCGTTCCATCAGGATATAATTGAAGATCCTGTGTTTATGAGCGGAAACTTCAATACAGGATTTATTGAAGATTTCTACAAAAGAACTGGCAAAAA
>CALUTA010000128.1 GCA_944323585.1 Candidatus Gastranaerophilales bacterium | reverse complement strand
CCGGAGTTGATTTGATTATTGATGATACACCGGAAGCCGTTGTACTATCAAGCTTTGATCCTGTTAGACGTGAGATAGCAAAACTTGCACTGGAAAAACTTATTGTAGACGGCCGTATTCACCCTGTAAGAATAGAAGAAATGGTTGAAAAAGCCCGTGATGAAATAGAAAAGAAAATATGGACAGAAGGTGAAAATGCCGCCCTTGATATGGGTGTTATGGGCTTGAATAAAGAACTCATAAAAACTTTGGGCCGCCTTTATTACAGAACAAGTTACGGCCAAAATGTTCTTAAGCACTCGCTTGAAGTCGGACATATTGCAGGAATGCTTGCCGCAGAACTCGGTGCAAATGAAGCTGTCGCTAAACGTGCAGGGCTTCTGCATGATATCGGAAAAGCAGTAGACCAGACTCAGGAAGGAACCCATATTCAATTAGGTGTTGAACTTGCCTCCCGCTACGGTGAACGACCCGAAGTTATCCATGCAATAGAAGCACACCACGATGATGTTGTTGCAAATACAATAGAAGCCGTTCTTGTAAAAGTTGCCGATGCAATATCTGCCGGCCGCCCCGGCGCAAGACGCGATACTCTTGAAATTTACATCAAACGTCTCCAAAAAATCGAAGAAATCGTAAATAGCTACGAAGGTATCAAACAATCATTTGCTGTTCAGGCAGGCCGTGAAGTTCGAATAATCGTTGAAGCTGAAAAATTTGATGATCTGGCTTCACAAAAACTTGCACGGGATGTAGCCAAACGGATTGAAGATGAACTCGACTACCCAGGACAAATTAGAGTTACAGTAGTCAGAGAATTCAGAACAACAGAAATTGCAAAATAAAATTCTAACCCTCCCCTTTTTAAGGGCGAGGGTTGAATTTCTTAAAAAATAGAGGACAAAATGTCAGGTGATGATAGCAAAAATTTAAAAACACTTTTCTTCGGAGATATTGTAGGCAAACCCGGACGTAATGCCGTAAAGTATTTTATGGAAAATATTCCGTCAGAAGAAACTCCGGACTTTGTGATTGCAAACGTAGAAAATGCCTCACACGGTTTTGGTCTGACCGAAAAAAACTACAACGAATTATCATCCTATGGAATTGATTGTATGACCTCAGGCAATCACATCTGGGATAAAAGAGATATTTTTAACTACATCGAAAATACAGACAAACTTCTGCGTCCTATAAATTATCCTGATGGAGTTCCCGGGGTTGGAAGCCGCATTTTTGAATGCAAAGAATATAAAATTGGAGTTGTCAATTTTCTGGGCCGTGTATTTATGAATCTTGTTGACGATCCGTTCAAAATCGCAGAAAAAGAAATTAAAAAGTTAAAAGAAATAACACCGGTTGTAATAGTTGATTTTCACGCAGAAGCAACCGCTGAAAAAATATGCTTTGCAAAATATTGCGCTGAACTGGGGGCAAGTGCATTTTTGGGCACACACACACACGTCCAAACAGCAGATGAAAAAATTTTAAACGGGATGGGATATATAACAGATGCCGGATTTTGCGGCACCATTGATTCTGTCATAGGAATGGAATATAAGACTTCACTAAGTCGCTTTTTAACAGGAATTCCCGAACGTTATGACGTAGCAGAAGAAGGAAACGCACAAATTAATGCAGTGCAGGTGGAAATTAATCCAAAAACAGGCTATGCTTCTGCTATTAAAAGGATTTTTTGTATTATAGATAAATTAGAAAAGGAAGAAAGTCAATGAAAAGCGATTTGCATATTCATACTTACTATTCGGACGGAGTTTTCAGTCCTGAAAAAATCGTTGACACGGCACTTGATGTCGGACTGGAAGTCATTGCTTTAACAGATCACGACAACGTGCTTTCTTATGATGTTGCCAAAAATCATTTAAAAGAAATCGGGAAAGAAGATAAACTGGAAATTATACAGGGTGTAGAAATAAATACCCTCTACAAAAATTACGAAGTTCATATTCTGGGATATTTTTTCAACCCCGAAAACAACGATTTTAAAAAACTTTTGAAAATTCAGCAGGATGCCCGTGTTGAACAAACCCATGAAATCATCTCACTTCTTGCTAAAAAAGAAGGGATAAAAATCAAATATGAAGACATTGTAAAACAGGTTGCACCCGGCGGAAGCATCGGACGTCCTCATATTGCAAAGGCGATTACAAATGCAGGAGGGACCTCAAGTGTAATTGAGGCTTATGCAAAATACATCCACGACGACAGTCCTGTTTATGTGCCGAGAAAAACCGTTTCACCGCAGGATGCTGTTGAAATAATTTATGATGCAGGCGGAATCCCCGTAATTGCCCACCCGCATGATATTGATATTGCCGAAACCTTGATTAAAGAACTTATGAATTACGGCTTAAGAGGGATTGAAGCTTATCACAGGAAACATTCTCCTGCATGTGTGGAATATTTTTCATCAATGGCGGAAAGTCTTGGTCTTATAGTTACAGGCGGTTCGGATTTCCATGCTCCGAACCTTGTGAACGGGCAGATAATTCTCGGCAAACATTTTGTTCCGGAATGGGTTTACGACAAGCTTATCAAAGAAAAAAAACTTATGGATATGGCATAAATGGCAAGAAGAAAACTTTTAAAACTTGAATATATGATAACAATTTTTGTCATAATCGGTGTGATACTTATCATAATGCCGATTGACATTGAAAACACCATGCAGGCAAATTTTATTTCCCGCTGGAATGATAAATTTGCACGTCTGGAATATATGTTTAGTGTAATCAGCGTACATGAAAATGACGAAATCCTGAAAAGTTTTAAAAGAGCATCTAATGCAGAAGAAAGAGAAAAAATTCTTATTAGAATTATAGAACCATACTTTAGAATACATAAAACAAAACTGCCCAAACGCTACACAGTCAAATTTTTAAATAAGACAAAAGTCCGGCACTCGGATAAATATTACTTTGAAGATCTGTATTTAAGCGAAAACGGAATGATTGTGGGAATAAAAGACATCGATAATCCTAATTCTTCCGAAACAGCATTTATGATGATGTTTGATATCAACGGGATTCTTCCGCCGAACACGTGGGGAAAAGACATTTACGGTGTAGATATCAAAAAAGAAAAAATAGAGCCTTTTGGAGCCCAATTATCAATGGAAGAATTAAAAAAAGACTGTTCTGAAACAGGTACCGGACTCGGATGCTCGTATTATTACAATATAGGCGGCGGATTTGATGAATAAAAGAGTATGTGTTTTTGCAAGTTCCAGTGAAAAAGTTGCCAAATGCTATTTTAAGGCGGCACAAAATCTCGGAGAACTTCTTGCGCAAGCAGGATATGAAATAGTTTACGGCGGAAGTTCGCTTGGATTAATGTGGGCTTGCACGGGAACTGCCATAAAAAAAGGCGCAAAAGTTTACGGAGTCATGCCGGAAAAATTATATAATATGGGTGTTGCAACGGACAATGACGTTGAACTTACAGTTACAAAATGCATGAGAAGCCGAAAAGCAAAAATGGATGAGATGTCTGATGCTGTCATTGCACTTCCCGGAGGATTCGGAACCCTTGAAGAATTATCGGAAATGATTGTCCAAAAACAACTTGGCTACAACAACAAACCGATTGTGATATTAAACACCAACGGATTTTATGATAAACTCGCCGATTTTTTTGAAACCATAATATCGCAAAACTTCGGCAGGGGAAGACACAGAGAAATCTATTATATAGCCCGAACTCCAGATGAAGCAATCGAGTATATAAAAAATTACACGCCTGAAACTTTGGAAGTTACAAAAGAAGATATTTACGTAAAATAAGGAAGATTTATGAAGTTTGTTTCGATAAAAAAAGAACTCAAAGACGGCAATCCTGTATTTCTGGTTCCGGCGCTCAATCTTAAAAATTCTCAAGGGACAACAAAACAAAGAATTGCGCATCCTTTAGGGGATGATTTTCTGGAATTTAAGACCTTAGAAGAAGCAATCCGAGCAATTGAACTGTCAGGATTCAAATACATTCTTCCTGACGGTGCAAAACCATTAGAAACAGTTCAAAAAGCTTACGCTTCCGGAGATTATGATGAGTTGGTCTACAACACTCTTCTTAAGCAGACTAAAGATATCAACTCCTCCGTTGCTTCTGCTGCAATCACGGCACTTGGAGAATTTGATGACACAAAACTTATCGACATTTTTATAGAAAAAATGGGCGAAGATAATGACGCAATCAGAACAAGTTCTATTAATTCTCTTTTGAATTTCGGCGAACTTGCGGTTGAAAAACTTCTAACAGCTTTCAAAAGCGAAAACTGGGTTAGAAGAAACTCTGCCATCATCACGCTTTCAAGGCTTATTGACAGCGAATCCGTTAATCCGGAGAAACTTTTTCCTGCTCTTATCGAAATGACAGAGGATAAAAATACTATTGTGAAAACCTCAGCCGTTACAGCACTTGGCAAAGCATACAAACTTTATAAAAAAGAGTCATAATAAAAAGCCGGCTTTATTTTTGAACCGGCTTTATACAA
>CALUTA010000127.1 GCA_944323585.1 Candidatus Gastranaerophilales bacterium | reverse complement strand
GCTGGATTGCTTCGCTTGCGCTCGCAATGACTAACCTGTCAACCGTTCAACTTTTCAACAAATTTAACCCCTCACCCTAGCCCTCTCCCTCTTGGATTATTCGGGGTGCGTGCGGAGTAACGTCCGACCCGCACCTTACGGGTTTCGCTTCGCTCCACCCTACCGAAAATCCGCCACAAGGGGAGAGGGGATTGTTTCTTCACCCTTCACCCCTCACCCTTCACTCACTTCTACACCTAACTTAACAATTGATAAAAAAGGCTCGACAAGCAGTTATGTTTGTTGTAGTATGCTCGTACTGGCAGAATATAAATACTAAAGGAGAATTTTGAAATGCAAGTTATATTAAAAAAAGACGTACAAAACCTCGGCGAAGCCGGTGATATTGTTAACGTAAAAGACGGCTATGCAAGAAACTTTTTGCTTCCGCAAAACGCAGCAGAAGTCGCTACTGAAGGTGCTTTGAAAAACAGAGAACAGAATCTGGCAAGAATTAAAGCTAAACAGGAAAAACTTCACCACGAAGCTCTTGCTAAAGCTGAACAGATTGAAAAATTCGGTACTCTCGAACTTTCAGCTAAAGCAGGCGAATCAGGCAAATTGTTCGGTACTATTACAACCAAAAAACTTACCGAAGAACTTCTTGCTAAATCCGGTATCGAAGTTGACAGAAAAACTGTTACTCTCAATGCTCCGATTAACAAAATCGGCAACTACACAATGCTTATCAAATTAACTTCTAAAGTTAAATGCGAACTTCCTGTTTCAGTTACAGCCTCAGAAGTTGTTAAAGAATCTGTAGTTGAAGAAATTGAAGAAGCTGAAACAACAGAAGAATAACTTTCAACATTGCGGTAAGTGAGGAAAGCATTTTGAATCAGTCCAAAAATTTGACTCTTGAATGTACTGCAATCGGTTCACTTCCGCATACTGACATCACCAAAGCTGCCGAACTTGTCAGAAGAGATTTTTCAACAATCCCGTTCTGGCCGCAGATGGTAAAAATTAATAAAAATGAGGACATGATTTTCCAGTTTCTGGATAATATGCCCTCATTTTTTTGCGAAAATAATAAAGTATTCCTTGACACAAATTATGACAAATTTTTCGAGGATCTGGAGGAATTTTTCAACGATTACGAAACTATAATATCGGATATAAATTCTCCGCTTCTTGAAAAATACAAAATCATCCACGCATCAGCATTTGAAGAATACATTTCAATAATAAAAGAACTGAGGCCGCCTTATGCAAAAGGTCAGATAGTCGGGCCGTTCACACTTTCTTCGGCTTTATATACCAAAGACGAACAAAACGCAGTCTATGACGAAACCCTTCGGGAAATAATAACAAAAAACTTAATTTTAAAAGCCTTATGGCAAATCAAAAAAATCAAAGAAGCAAGTCCAGATACCACACCGATAATCTTCACGGATGAACCGACTCTTTCACAACTCGGAACTTCTGCTTATGTAAGTATCTCGGGGGATGAAGTAAAGAATATGTTTTGTGATATTACACAAACTCTGAAACACCATGGCGCAATACCAGCAATCCACTGCTGCGGAAAATGCAACTGGTCAATCCCCTTAAATTCAGGTTTTGAAATAATCAATCCCGACGCTTACTCATTCTCTGAAAACTTGAGCCTGTTTGCAGGAGAGATAAAAGAGTTTCTGCAAAAAGGCGGAAAAATTGCTTTCGGAATTGTTCCGACACTTGATAAAGCCGCACTTGAAAAAATAACCGCAGAAGATTTGATTAAAAAATATCAAACCGCTGTAAAATATTTGACTAAAAACGGAATTGATGAGAAACTTGTAATAGAAAATTCGATTATAACACCATCCTGCGGAGCCGGAGTTTTAACGGTGGAACTTGCTGAAAAAGCAATGGATTTAACAAAAGAATTATCTATCAGCCTAAAGGAGATATACAATATTGACGACTAAACTTGCAATCACTGGCAAAAGCGGAAGCGGAAAAACAACAATAACAAAGGCTTTTTTGAGAATTTTTCAGGATTTTTTTCCTGAAAAGAGCATTCTGCTTTTTGACAATGACCTTGCAAGCGAACTCGGACACAGCTTCGGACTTGATATAAGAAACACTATTTACGGTATAAGAAGCGGCAAACACGAATATAAAACAGGAATTCCGGAAGGAATGACCAAACAGGAATATGTAGAATGGGCAATGGAAGATATTGTTGTTCCTTTAACAGAGAACGTTGACATTATAGTTTCGTGGTTTGTCGGCTCGAAAGACTGCAGATGCCCGATTACAGGACAGATTAATGATGCGGTTTTAAAGCTTATAGAAAGATATGATATAGTAATTTTTGACTGTGAATTTGATCTTAAATATCTTAATCAGCTTGTTGATACGGACATTGATACAACGATAATCGTAGCCAACCCGACAGATGAAAGCGCTCATCTTGCAAAACGTATTGAAGAATTCAGCGCAAAATATGCTGCGGGCGGACAATTAGGCGTTGTAATCAACAAAGTTGAAAACAACGATATTGCTTCTATTTCAACCCTTTTAAACAAATACCAGTTAGATGTTCTTGGTGTAATTCCATTTGACAAAGATTTGAAAGAAAACTCGATTTCCAGAGAATCCAAAGTTGTTCAAGACGCAATAAAACAGTTCTATTTCAGGCTTAACCTGCCGCAGACTAAGAATTGAGGTGCAAAATGACAGTAATTCTTGACGGGAAAAAGTTGCGGGATAAAATTCTTGAAGAATTAAAAACAAGGCTTGAAAAATATACTTTGAAGCCTACCCTTGTCGTAATTTTGGTCGGCGATAATCCTGCAAGCAGGATATACGTAAACAACAAGAAAAAAACAGCCGAAAATCTCGGCATAAATTCTATTGTAATTAACTACCCGTCAGATGTACCAGAACAGGTTCTGCTGGACAAGATAGAAGAACTCAATTCTGACAAAAACGTTACGGCAATTCTTGTTCAACTTCCGCTTCCGGAGCACATAGACAAATTCAAAATCATAAACGCAATTTCGCCAGAAAAAGATGTTGACGGCTTCACTCCCGAAAATTCCGGCAGACTGTTTACAGGAGAAGAGCCCTATGTTTATCCTTGCACCCCAAAAG
This sequence comes from Candidatus Gastranaerophilales bacterium, assembly GCA_944323585.1. Classification (GTDB taxonomy): domain Bacteria; phylum Cyanobacteriota; class Vampirovibrionia; order Gastranaerophilales; family Gastranaerophilaceae; genus Scatenecus. The sequence continues at coordinate 1,446 of CALUTA010000127.1, read as the reverse complement.
GCATAATAAGACTTCTTGATGAATACAAAATTCCGATTGAAGGCAAACACGCAGTAATTGTCGGACGCTCAAACATTGTCGGCAAACCGCTTGCGCAAATGCTTCTCAATCGCAACGCAACCGTCACAATATGCCACAGCCGCACGGAAAATCTCCCTGACATAACAAAAACAGCAGATATACTTGTCTCTGCTGTAGGGGGAAAAATTATTGGAATAAACATGATTAAATCAAATTGTGTTGTTATAGATGTGGGAATTTTTAAGGATGAAAACGGTAAAACCAGAGGGGATGTCGATTTTAACACTGTTGCACCGCTAACATCATATATTACTCCGGTTCCCGGCGGAGTCGGACCGATGACTATCGCCATGCTTATGTCCAACACCGTGGAACTCTTTGAAAAAAATTTATAGTTATCATTTCTGCAAGCTTCTACTAGCCGCCGATTAAGTTCAAACCACAGCTTGACTTAATGTTGTTTTGAACCATTGTCTTCATACTTGAAATTTCGTTATCAAGCAATGAAATCTGTGAATCCAATGCGTCCTGCCGTGTCGTCAGATACTCTTCCTGCTGCTGCAGCATTACATAATACGGATCCTGGTCCAGATCAACTGATGTTCCTGAGGTACTGCCGTTAAGTTCTTCCGATCTGGCAGACATTTCCTGCATAATCCAGTTAGCCTGGTTCATTACTAACGTCTGTTCAAACTGTAATTGGCTTTTTTGCAAAGTAAGCAAGCTCTTTTGTGAATCAATTGCTAAAAAAGTCATATCATCTCTCCTTATTTTTATTTTACTCTCTTGTATATATAAAGTATTTTGAAAATTTCGGATTTCAACGATATGGCTTTTTGTTACATTTGTTTACAATTGGTTTAAATTTTCATGATTATCACCTGACGGGATAGACCAATAATTGAATTTTTTGCCCAATGGCCATTCAGATGACGGAGTTTGAAAAATCCAGCTTTTTGATTTCCGTCATTCTGAGCGAAGCGAAGAATCTAATTATATTTTCTTTTGCTCCTTCGGCTAAAGCCTTAGGACGACAGATTTAATTAATCAGCTGGATTGCTTCGCCTTCGGCTCGCAATGACGAAAAATACTTCCCTCACCCTTTGTGAAACTATATGTAGAATGGCTGAGGGCAGGGATGAGGAGGCAGTCATTCTGAGTTTCTTTGTTGTGCTAAAAGCCCAACCTACATGCTATTGCTGCCCAAAAAACTTTAAAAACATCCGACCTTTGCGTAGCGAACAATCAATGTTCCGTTTCACTACAACAAGGCAAGTGCTGTTTGAGTGCTAAGCACGAGTTCACTTGCTTGGGGTGAAACGGTTACAATTGATTAGTGAGTGAAGCACAGGTCGGGAGCTTCTTTGCGGTACTTTCTTGTCGGTACAAGAAAGTACCATCTTTCACTGCTCCAAAAGAAAAAGT
>CALUTA010000126.1 GCA_944323585.1 Candidatus Gastranaerophilales bacterium | reverse complement strand
ATACTCGTTGAAAGTGATGGTGCAATTGTGATGAATTGTCTGACTAAATCGCTGTCCCACTGGGTTCCTGCGCCCATCTTGAGGATTTCGCAGGCTTTATCTACCCCAAGGCCTTTGCGGTAAGGTCTGTCTGAGATAAGTGCGTGGAAAGCGTCAGCAACAGATACGATACGGGCTGAAAGCGGAATTTCTTCACCCTTAAGTTTTTCAGGATAACCCGTTCCGTCATAATGTTCGTGGTGGTATTTAACCATCGGAATCAAATCCCTGAGGGCTTCGTTCGGCGCAAGCACTTTTTCCGCTCCGATTACCGGGTGCTGCTTCATAATCTCCCACTCGTCATCAGAAAGGTGTGACGGTTTTTTGAGAACATTTTCCGGAATGCCGATTTTGCCAACATCATGAAGCAGTGCGCCGAGTTTAATTCTCTGTACCTCGTCTTCCGGCAGGTTAATTGCACGGGCAAGAGCTTCCGAGTATCTTGATACTGATGTGGAGTGGCCTTTTGTATAAGGGTCTTTCGCATCAATTGCGCCCGCAAGCGACGTAACCATTTCCATAAGGTGGTTTTGAGAACTTATTTGCTCGTTGTTGAATTTGTGTACAAGTTCTTCTTCAAAATTTATACCCATCTGTGAATGTCTTTTGGCAAGAACTTCCGCAAACGAATTCAGACTATCATCGCTCCAGAAATTATAATCACTGCTGCTGATGATTGCAGACATGCCTTCTTTGTAGCCTTTTGCCTGTGAAATATACATTGCCTGTTCCGCAAGCACAAGAAGTTTTTCCTGATTTTCTGTGCAGTCAGGGTAGGTTGAAATTCCGACGGAAACCTTAACAGGCCCGACATCGTCTACAAAACAGCAGGAAAGCGTGTAGGTTATATATTCTGCAAGATACTTGGCATCTGCAGTGTTTGTATCAGGAAGAATGATTGCTATTTCATCTCCTCCATATCGGCCTGCTTTGTCGTTGCTTCGTATATTTTGCTTGATTTTATCCGCCAGAAGCCGTATAACTTCGTCGCCTTTTGCATGTCCGAGTTCACGGTTAATCTTTGAAATATTATTGACATCCATCATTATTATTGAAAGATGGGTTTTATTATCTTTTGCACGCTGAAGTTCTTTTGACAAAACTTCCTGAAATCCTCTGTGATTATACAGAGAAGTTAAATTGTCCGTGTTGTCATATTTGCTTGCTTTTTCACGGAGGTTTAGGTTGTCGATAAACATCGCAGCATAATTTGCGATAAATGACATTATATTAGACTCTGATTCCGTAACGTCCATACCTGCAATAAATACCCCGAGGCACTTATCAATTGACATTAGCGGAATTATATAGGAAGGCGAGTCCTGAAGATACGGGATATTCAGGAATTTGTCGTCCTCTCTGGAAATCATTGATGCATTTTTAAAACTGTCGACAACCGGATTGGTTTCATCTGACATAAATATTTTAGATGAATATGTGCTTCCGAACTTGTTTTGAAGTTTAAGATTTATGCAGTTGGATTTCTCATGAAAAAGTCCGTAAGCCGTAAACAGACAGTTAAATTTATCCGTAAAAATGTCGTGGATTGCGCTGAACAAATCCGTTGAAGTGTGTTTGTCTTTTACTGCGGAATTTATTTCACTGATTAGTTCAGAAAGGTCTGCGGATTTTTTTGAAATGGTATTATTTACATAACTGCTGTAAAGTTTGTTATTTGTTTGTTGAGCGTTAATGTTATTAATACGTGCAATAATGTTATTTTCAGCAGAAATCGGGTTAGAAACCCTGCTTTTCAGCGGGTTGGTAACTTGTGTTTTTACCTTATCCGTTGTTTTCTTATTAACCTGCTTACTTTTTTCCATGACCTTCTACAATCTGTTGTCTTTTTTAAAACCTGTGATTACAAATTATTGCCTATTCGTAATGCTAAATTAACATTCCTTAAAATTATTTTACTTTATATGATTTTAAAAACAATACCCCATTTAGATGGCAACGGGAAATATTACCGTCCTGTGGAACATAATTATCCAAATCTAAAGGTAATAATGAAAATCCTTTCTACAAAACACCAACAAAAATATCTTTTACTACACAAGTAGTATAACTCACTTGTTACAGTTTGTCAATTGTATTTTAATATGTATTGCAATTTTTTTTTTAGCATGCTAATATTCATATACATTCTGCATCAAGTTCGTTAAATTGCAGAAGTTCAGGTTTCTTAATTGAGTTTTAAATATGCATCCGAAAAAATAATCCGTAAATTTTAAATAATTTTCACTTAATATCTTCATTATTAATATACATTTACTTGATGTTAATTATATAACTATCAGCGGTTTTAATAACCGCTTTTTGTTATGGATTTTTTAAATTAAAAAGCCGGAGTTTGAAATGTCCGGCTTTTAGATTTTATAACAATTCTTTCAGGTAGTTTGGAAGCGCAAACCGTGCAAGGTGGTAATCTTTGTTGTATATTTTGCAGGTTTTTGTAATTTCAGCGCATCTTTCTTCGTCAATATAAGAAAGCGGTTTAACATTTTCTGAACAAAATGCCCATGCCCAGTATCCGCCGGGATATGTCGGAATGTTTGAAGTATAGGTTGAGCATACCGGAAATACTTTTTTCAGTAAATCATACATTTTTTTGACGGATTCTTTCTGTGCAAAAGGTGATTCAGACTGGGCAACCATAATGCCGCCTTCTTTTAAAGAATTTTTAATATTTGTGTAAAATTCTTCCGTAAACAAACCTTCTCCTGGGCCTATCGGGTCTGTTGAGTCAATTAAAATGATATCGTATTCATTTTTTTTGTCTTTAATAAATTCAATAGCATCTTCGACTTTAATTTCAACTTTCGGGTCAGACAACCCGCAGGAAATTGTCGGAAGAAATTCTTTGCAGGCATCAATAACCATGCCGTCGATTTCGCACAGGACAACTTTTTTAACTGTTTTGTGCTTAAGAACTTCTCTGACTGTTCCGCCGTCGCCGCCGCCGATAACAAGCACTGATTCAGGGTTTTTGTGGTTCATCATCGGAATATGCGCTATCATTTCGTGGTAATGATATTCGTCGCCTTCCGTTGTCATCATCAAATCGTCGAGTGTCAAAACTCTTCCAAGAGCAGAGTCGGATTCAAAAACTTCCACCTTCTGGAAGTCCGATTGTTTTGAAAACAAAACTTTCCCTGCCTTGATTGCAAGCCCGAATCCTGATGGGGTAATTTCATGATAGTAACCGTTTTCTATTCCGTTTTTCATTTGTTCTCTCCTTTTTAATTTTTTAGAAAATTATATCATAAACAGCAATTTTTTAATGTGAAAATTTTTATATATATTGTAAGGGGAAAATTATGGTTCTGAAATTGGGGCTGACAATATTGAAAGCAGTTAAAAATTCCTATCCGGTTTTGCGGAGCGGAAAGTCTGCAATGCCGAAAGGTTTGAAGTTTGATTTAAAAAATCCTTATATTTTAGAAGTTCTGCCTGAAAAAGGACTTGGAAATCTTAAAAAATTAGAAGGTAAAAAATTGAATACTGTTTGCAGGGTGCTTGATAGAGAGGATTTCCCCGCACTTTTAAGCCGCTATGAAAAGTTATCATCAAGGGGCGGTTTTAGAGATGAAGAGTTTCAAATTCTATATAAAAAAGCATTTCCGTCAGGCAAGGTTCCCTCAGATATAAATCTGGATGCGTTTGTGTTTTTGAATGACTTGAAGCCTGAAATCGGTGCAAAATTTGATGCACACGGGCTTGCGAAAGTGAGTGTTACAGATCAGCTGAAACAGTTGCATACTTTGCTCACAAGAGGCATAAATAAAGATAAGCCGTTTTTTACGGCACCTCTTTCGTGTGATCCGAAGTTAGGCTCAGGACTTGGCACAGGAGGCGGGCATGCATATCGTGACGGCTCGTTTATCGTTGTCAGCGGCAAGGGCAAATCCATTGCCGGCGACGGCATAGAACACGTCATTGTGAATGATGCGTATTATCCGATTGTTGCGGATTTACGTCAAAAATTTCCGAATATAAATTTTGTCAGAGCCGACGGGGCTGTTGAATATTTCAACAGTTTATGAACCTAAAATGTGGATGTGAAGGTGAAAAACTTCCTGTCCGGCTTCTTTGCCCGTATTGATAAGGGTTTTGTATGATTTAAGTCCGATTTTTTTAGTGGTTTCTTTAACAGCTGAAAGAAGTTCCGCCATAAGGTTTTTGTCCTCAAGTTCATTCAAAGATTCCACATGAACCCTCGGAACTACAAGAAGATGCACCGGAGCTTTCGGGTTAATGTCCTTGAATACCACAACATATTCGTTTTCAAAGACAAATTCCGTGTTAAAATCCCCGTTGATTATTTTACAAAAAATACAATTATTATCCATATTTCACCTCGTATATCAGTTAAGTTTACAATATGAATTTGAAAAAATCAATGTTATAAAATAGTGATTTATATCACAGCTTGTGCGTAAGGTTCACGATTAAATTAAATATTAATAATATTGACTTTTTTGTGGTGAAATTTTACAATAAAAAACGGGTAAGCCCTTGAAATCATTAACTTGCCTCTG
>CALUTA010000125.1 GCA_944323585.1 Candidatus Gastranaerophilales bacterium | reverse complement strand
GAAAATGAGCGCAGGCAATGTGAAGGTGATGACATTTCAATAGAAAAACGTGCTGAAATTCTTCATTACCTGCATTTGCACAAAACAGGCGATCTTTTCAGGCTTGCTCTAAGATCTGGTGCAATTATCGGCGGGGCTGACGAAAAAGCAGTTGATGCTTTGACTGTTTTTGCAGAAAAATTCGGGATAGCTTTTCAGATTGCAGACGATATTCTTGACGAATCCGCAACGTTTGAAGAAATCGGCAAAACCCCCGGAAAAGATAAAATAGCAGGGAAATTAACTTATACCAGCCTTTACGGAATTGAAAAATCTAAAACCGACAGGGATACACTTCTTGACGGGTGTGAGAAAATTTTGCGGGACAACGGGCTGAAATCCGATATCTTCAGTGAAATTTTGCAGAAGGTCAGAAAGTAAAAATCAAAAGACTGATTTGCAACCTCGCATACTTGTGTTAGAATAAAAATGTAATTTTGTTTAGAGAGCAGGATTTAATGATAGAAAAGATTTTAAATACAGGTTATGAGGCTATATTATCAGGTTTGGCGGCTGCATTTTTTGCGCAGGTAATTAAGTTTTTTATATTCACTATCCGATCAAAAAAGATAAATTTCAAAATATTTACCACAACGGGCGGGATGCCGAGTTCTCACTCCGCAGGAGTAATGGGGCTTTCGACATCTGTCGGATTGATATCAGGATTTGATTCCGTAATTTTTGCGGTTGCAATCGGGTATGCTCTTGTCACAATGTATGACGCAGCAGGTGTAAGACGTGCTGCAGGAAAAACCGCAGCCTGCTTAAACAGAATGATGGAAGATTTTTATGAACATAATGTTCAGGCTCTCGGCGGTAAATTAAAAGAACTTCTCGGACATACTCCTTTTGAAGTTATTATGGGTGCAATCTTCGGAATTTGTTATGCCATTTGTTTTCATCTCTATTTGATGAAAATTTAGTATAACGCTTGCCTTTTTTTTAAATTCATGTATAATAGTTGTTGTTAAGGGTTTATAGATTCAATATTGTTTCTATATTCGAAGTTTATACCCTTAGGAAAGTAAGTGATACTCCAAAGAATTACATGAGTGTTGAAGAATTTAATTACAAATATATAAAAGACAGGGCAAGTGCCGGCAGCTGGAGACGCGGATACGAATACCATTTGAAAGATATGGTGTTTGATACGTATCCTGAAAAAAACTTTTATATGGGAAAAGTTAAAGGTAATTTTCAGGATTTTTATAAAACCGACCTGATTTTTAAGAAAAACAAAGTTGAAGCCAGATGTAACTGCCCTTTAAAAGAAGAATGGTGCAAGCACGCTGTTGCTGTCGGCTTAAAAGCAATAGATGAGCATGCTTATGAAGATTGGCTGGAAACTAAGTTCGGTATAGAACCGAACTTTCCTGATGAAAACACTGCACTTACGGAAGAACCGAAAGGTAATTTTATATTTCATTTCAACCCGAAAAGAAAGGCCAATTTCTTTTCCGTTCTTGTAATGTCACGTGAAACCGGCAAAGTCGTAAGACAGATTGAGCCGATTTTGAGAGCATTGATTGAGGCGCAGAAGCAGGACAAAAATTTCGAACTTAATAATTCGCAAAAGGTTGAAGTCGCAATCTTCCAGCAGCTTTTGACAATATCAAGGCAGGACAAAAAAGCCGGCTGGTATGATATTCCGATTACAAAGTTCGGCCCTATGTTTTCTCTTCTTGCAAGAGCTGATGAGGTTCTGGATGAAAAAACAAAAGACCGCTTGAAGTTTGTGGATGAAGAATGGCGGCTGAAATTGTATGTAAATGCCGGAACTCAAGGAACAATTCTGCTTTCGCTCGAGTGGATAAGGCCTGATAAAGATGATGTTATTCCGTTTGAGGAAGTAAGATATTTTTCAAGACATTTGAAATGGGGAAGATACAAAAACCTTATTTTCCCGACAAACGTTGCAATTCAGGCGATTCCGCAGAACCTTATAAAATCAAGTTTTACGGATTTGAAAGATTCTGACGGCGGCAAGTTTATTTATGAGGAACTCCCTCAGCTTCGGGAAATTATGGATGTTGAAATTTCCGAAACCATTAGCAAACTGATGCTTGAGGAACGTCCTCCGCTGAACATTGTGACTATGGGAATTGACTATGACCAGTCGCTCAAGGCTACTCTGGAATTTGAATATGACGGGGTGAAAGTTCCGTTTTCCAAAACTGCTGAAAAATCTCCCTATATTACAGTCAAAAAACAGGGAGAAGATCTTGTTTACTGGATAAAACGAAATTACCAGCATGAAATCGAAGCTTATCAAATGCTTCTGGCATGTAAGTTTGTTCCTATGCAGACGAACAACCTTGCGCTGGAAAAAGAAAACGCAATTGATTTTTATAACTATTACATCAAACAGGCCGGAGAAGGCTGGAAGTTTGAAGAAAAAGACGATATGAGTTTCTTCAAGCTTCTTGAGGATCCTTTCAGACTTTGCGCAAAAATTGATTTCAGCGAAGAAGCCTCGGACAGTTTTGATATAACGCTTTACGGTCAGGTCGGTGATGAAATTATTTCATTCAGCGATATTTATGACACGATTCAGAGCGGTGAAAAATACAGCCGTATCAGAAGCCTCGGGTTTGTTGAATTTCCGGCGCAGAATATTTATGCAATGATGCGGGCTTTCAACTCTTTTGATGTTTACAGAAACGCTGATGACAAGTTTACTGTAAAAACATACAGAGCAGGCTTAATCAGCGAGCTTCAAAACCTTGATGTAGAACTTGTTTTGAGTGACGAGTTCAAAAAATTCTGGGAGCAGATGTCCTCATTTTCAACAGCGGAAGGGGTTGAACTTCCCAAAGACATCAACGCCGAATTTCGTGAATATCAGATTAAAGGTTACGGCTGGCTGTGGTTTATGTATAAATACGGGCTAAACGGAATTCTTGCGGATGATATGGGGCTTGGTAAAACTTTGCAGGCGCTTGCGGTTGTTCAAAAAGCCAAAGAAGTTGACGGGCCGGCTCCGACACTTGTAATCTGTCCGACAACCGTTGTGTTCAACTGGGAAGCTGAAATCCAGAAGTTTGCCCCGACACTCAGCTGTCTGAAGCTTTCGGGAGTTGAAAGAAAAAGCCTGTTTAAAGAAATTCCCAACTATGATGTTGTTATTACAAGTTATGCGCTTGTAAGACGTGATATTGAAAAACTTCAAAAATACAATTTCAGATACATAATTCTTGATGAATCGCAAAATATCAAAAACGCACTTTCTCAAACAGCATTGGCTGTCAAAAAGCTGAATGCTGATCATAAACTTGCACTTTCCGGCACCCCGATTGAAAATAAACTGGAAGAACTCTGGTCTGTATTTGATTTCTTAATGCCGGGATTTTTGATGAGTGTGTCTGAATTCAATTACCGTTATGTCAATCCGATTATGGAACGTGGTGACAAAACAGTTGAAAAACGTTTGAAATTGCAGATTTATCCGTTTATTCTCCGCCGCATGAAGCGTGATGTTGCAAAAGATCTGCCGGATAAAGTGGAAAATATTGCATACTGTGAACTTACCGACGAGCAGAAAGATTTCTATTTACAGGTTCTTGATTCAACAAAAGAAGAACTCTTCAAATCAATTGAACAAAACGGGCTTGAAAAGAGCAGACTTTCAATATTCTCAGCCCTTCTCAGACTCCGTCAAATCTGCTGTCACCCGAGATTGTATGACAAAGAAAATGTTAAACACGTTATGTCATCAGGCAAGTTTGAAAAACTTAAAGTTATGCTTGAAGAAATTATTTCGGAAGGTCACAGAGTCCTGTTGTTCAGCCAATTTGTCAACATGCTTGATATCGTTAAGGATTGGCTTGAAAGAACCGGCATTGATTACGAATATCTGACCGGTAAGACAAAAGACCGTCAGGCTGCCGTTGAAAGATTTAACAACAGTAATATTCCGATATTCTTAATTAGCTTAAAAGCCGGCGGTACTGGTTTGAACCTGACAGGAGCCGATTACGTAATCCACTACGACCCGTGGTGGAACCCTGCTGTTGAAGATCAGGCAACAGACAGAGCTTATCGTATCGGACAGACTAAGAAAGTTTTTGTTTACAGACTTATTACGAAAAATACGGTTGAAGAAAAAATCCAGAAACTTAAGACAATTAAACGCAACCTTGTTGACAGCGTAATTTCAGTTGACAGAAACATCATAAAATCGCTGACTATAGACGACATCAGAGAAATCTTTTCTGCGGATTAATATTAGTGTAGATTTTTCTCTGTTCATAAAGAATTCTACTCTCTTTTGCAAGGTGCGGAGGGATAAAGTTCGTCATTCTGAGCGATGCGAAGAATTAAATCGTAACAAATCATTCGGCTAAAGCCTCCGGATGGCAATTTAATAATCGGCAGGATTGCTTCGCTTACGCTCGCAATGACTCACCCTTCACCCGTTCAGCCATTCAACCTTTCAACTCCCCTTCACTCTTCACCCAATAAAGGCTATTCGTATCTCAAAGCATCAATCGGGTTGAGAAGAGAGGCCTTGTAGGCCGGATAATACCCGAACAAAACCCCGATGGC
>CALUTA010000124.1 GCA_944323585.1 Candidatus Gastranaerophilales bacterium | reverse complement strand
TGGAATGTTCAATCAAGTAATTTTACAAACCGTTCAAGTTACACTAAAAATCCATGGATAATCCATTTTGTTTCTAAAAGAAAGCCATGGCATTTCGGGTCTTTCAGTTATCATAAAAGCTATTATTTCAAATATTTGCAGATGACTCCGTGGGCTTTATCAGAAGATGAGAAAAAATACTGGTATGACAAAAATAAATCAGCTTCATTTTGGGGCTACCTAAAGTATCGACCGTTTTTTATGTTCAGGCCTCTATTTTATAAAGCACTGTTTTATACTTATATAAAGCCTGTTGAGTAAGCTTTTATATGTAGATGTGTTTTTTAACCCCTCACCTGATGAGGGGAGAAGGCAGAATTTTTTAACGATCGAAGTGAGCTTCATGTTTGGGCTTTCAGCCCAACAAAAATTGACAGCATAATGTCGGATTAGTAAATCCAACCTGCTGTTCTGTCATTGCGAGCAAAGCGAAGCAATCCAGCTGATTAAAGAAACTACAAGTTGGTCATACTTGCCCAACAAAAGTTGATAAAAATATCAATTAGCATCTCTTAGCGAAACGACAACATGGCGAGCATTGTTTGAGCGGTTAAAAAAACATTTTGTCATGCTGAACTGGTTTCAGCATCTCAATGGGATTCTGAAATAAATTCAGAATGACTGCGAAAGACAAAATGTTTTCTTATTACGTCATTCTGAGTCTATTAATATAAGATTCTTCGCTATGCTCTGAATGGACGGAAAACCCTATTACACCTGACGTTTAAATACCCAGAAATCTTTCTGTAACATGACAAGGAACGGAACTATTTCAAGTCTTCCTATAAGCATTGAAGCAATCATTATAATTTTTGTTAATTCATGCATACTGCTGAATGAACCCATCGGACCTGTAATTGTCCCAAATCCCGGGCCAATGTTTCCAAGAGCGGTGATTGAGCCTGCAAGTCCGATTACAACATCTTTTTCTACCATAGTAATCAGTAGTGCACCAACAGAAAAACATAGAAAATAAAAGAAAACGAATACAACTGTCTGGTTTAAAATTTCATGTGGGATAATCGTATTATCAACTTTAACGTTTAAGATAGCATTCGGATGGAGAACTTTTGTTATTGAATTTTTCATAGATTTATACACAAGAATCCATCTCATCATTTTGATGCCGCCGCCGGCAGAACTTGCGCATGAACCCATAAACATAACCGTAAATAAAAGTACCTGCGGGACAAAGCTCCATTGTGCAAAATCGACACTTGCGCTTCCTGTTGATGTCGTGATACTTGCAACCTGATAAAAAGCATGCATCAGACTGTCTTTTATTGTATAACCGTCAGAAAAATAAAGCGATAATGCTATTAAAAGCGACATTATACAAACCATTCCGGCATAAACTCTGAATTCTTCATTTTTAAAGATAAGCATTGGCTTCTTTTGAGCAACAACTTTGTATTGAAGAATAAAGCTTGCGCCTGCAAGAAACATAAAAACAGTAGTAATCCAGATTGCAGCGTTTGAATTGTAACCTGCAAGGCTTTGAGGATTAGGTGAAAATCCTCCTGCGGCAAGGGTTGATAGTGAATTACACACACAATCAAACCACGGCATTCCGGTGAAATGAAGAAGAATAATTTCAATAACAGTTAATCCTGCATAAATTTTCCAGAGAGCACCAGCAGTGTTTCTGATTCTCGGGGTAATTTTGTCTTCAGTGGGACCCGGAGCCTCCGCAAAGAACATCTGTCGTCCGGCAACCGCAAATTGAGGTAAAATCGCAATAAATAACACGATTATGCCCAAACCGCCCAGCCATTGTGAAAGCGATCTCCAGAAGAAAAACGCTTCCGGATAATCGTAACTCGTAAGTATTGTGGCTCCTGTTGTTGTAATGCCGGAAACTGCTTCAAAAAGCGCATCCGTCGGAGTTAACCCGTAAAATAAATACGGCGTTCCTGATATTATTCCGAATAATATCCATGATACTGCAACTATCAAAAGTGCTTCGGATTTTTTGATATCGTTAAGATTTTCTATTGTAGAGGCATCTTTCACATATTTTCTTAAAAGATATCCTGCCGTGATTGAAGATAATCCTGATATCAAAAACGGATAAATAGATTCGTAATCGCCGTATATTATCGCTACTACAATTGGAATTAACACAACAAGCCCGATATATTTAAGAATAAGTCCGAGGGCATTTGCAAGATAATTTATGCGCATACTATTTCACCTTAAAGAATTTTTTAATTTCTGGAGCATCTTCAGCTTTTGTGAATATAATTAAAACGTCGCCCGATCTGAGTTCTGTGTCGCCTTTAGGTATTATAACCGCATTTTTCCGCTCGATAATACCTATAATCGCACGTTTAGGAAGGCTTAAATCCATCAGTTTTCGGCAGCTGAATTCCGGCAGAACCCCGATTTCCAGAACTTCTCCCTGACCCTGCTCTACGGTTGCAAGAATATCAACATCATTTTCCTGCAAATCATTTCTAACTTCGTTCAACGCTGAATTTTTCGGAGATATTGCAATATCAATTCCGACTTTTTCAAACAGCGGAATATTCAACACCTTGGACACTCTTGCAATAACACGTTTTACGCCAAGCTGTTTTGCAAGAAGCGAGCATAAAAGATTTCTTTCGTCATTGTTCGTAACACTGATTACAACGTCAGAAGAGCCGATGTCTTCTTCATCCAGAAGTTTCAAATCTGTACCGTCGCCGTTTATGACAAGAGTATTTGTAAGCTCTTCCGCCAAATAATGGCATCTTTCAAGATTTTTTTCAATAACTTTTGTCTTAATTTTAAGGGTTTCAAGGCTTTTTGCAAGCATAAGTCCTACATTTCCGCCGCCTATTACTGCAACGTTTTTCACATATTCTTTTTCATGGAAAAAAGTGCCTGCAAGAATGTCAAGCGAATGCGATGTGCCCATAAAGATAAGTTTGTCGCCTGCTAAAATTTCCGTTTCGCCGTTCGGGATGAAAAGCTGGCAATCCCTTGTGATTCCGACAATAAGAGTTTCTTCCGTAAATCCGATATCTTTTATCTTTTTGCCTATTATAGAAAGTCCTTCTTTAACTTTGTATTCAAGAAGTCTGGCCTTGCCGTCGGCAAAATTTTCTACATCAAGAGCATGGGCAACTGTTACTATTCTGAAAATTTCCTGAGTCAAAAGTTCTTCAGGCCAGATTATATAATCTATAAAAACATCCGTAAAATAATCATCATTTTTTTCATAAGTCAGAGTGTTTTTGTATTCTTCTTTGCTTACAAAGCAGATAGTTCTGATTTTGCCGTATCTTTTTGCCGCAAGACAAGCAACAATATTAATCTCATCCATATTTGTGCAGGCAATAAATATATCCGCATTTTTTATATCTGCGCTATTTAAAACATCAAGGTCTGATGCATTGCCCTGAATAAAACTTATATCCAGCTTATTAAATTCATCTGTACGGTTTTCTTCTTTATCAATAATCGTGATGTCATGGTCTTCAAAGAATTCCGTAGCAAGCAGGCAACCCACCTCCGTTGCCCCGAATATTATAATCTTCATGATATAAAAACTTTACCGCAAACTTGAAAAAAAAACAATATCTTGCAGATGTTTTTACTCGCAGTTTCTATATGAACTGATAAAGCAGAAAAATAATCAGATTTTGTCCAAGATTAAGCACAAGCAATGCTACAATCGGTGAAAAATCAATCATTCTGTAAGGCGGAATCAATCTTCTGAATAGAGCAAGATATGGTTCAGTTGATTGATAAATAAATCTCCATGGTTGTCTGTACCAGTCCAATCTGGGAACCCAGCTTAAGAGGAGTCTTGTGAAAATAAGTATATAAAATAATAAAAATATGTTGTTTATGCCATAAAGCAGGCCTTTTATCATAATATTACCTTTTTATTAATCCTAGAGTCTTGAAGTTTTTTGTGTTTCAGCGCAATTACAATTGTTCCGTTCTGATGGAATTTTTTCAATCAGCTTAAAGAGCAGAGTTTTAAGATTTGAAAGATTTTTGTCAAATGCTTCAATAACTTCATGGTGTGATACAGGCGGAACATCTCCGACAAGGCCTGCGTCATAATCTGTTATCAATGAAATATTAAGCGGGCACATATCCATTTCTTTAACGAGATAGTTTTCCGGGAAAGCTGTCATATTAATAACTTCCCAGCCCTGATTTGTAAAGAATTTTGATTCGGCTTTTGTCGAGAATCTCGGCCCGTTAATAACAACAACTGTTCCGGTTTCGTGGATGTTAATACCCATTTCTTTACCTGTTTCGATTGCAAGTTTTCTTAATTCAGGGCAATAAGTTTCTGCGGCTGACGGGTGAGTAACAATCGGGCCTTCAAAGAAAGTTGATTTTCTTCCGTCAGTCCAGTCTACAAATTGATCGCAAATTACGAAGTCGCCCGGCTTTACATGCTTTTGAAGGCTTCCGGCAGCGCATGGCGAGATTACTCTCTCAACTCCGACAGATTTCATTGCCCAAACGTTTGCTCTGTAGTTTAAAAGGTGAGGCAATATGGTATGGTTTCTGCCATGTCGCGGCATAAATGCAACTTTATGAGG
>CALUTA010000123.1 GCA_944323585.1 Candidatus Gastranaerophilales bacterium | reverse complement strand
CACCCTAGCCCTCAGCCATACGGCATACAGTCTCACAAGGCTCATTCTTCGCCTGTTCGAACTAGCATCCCGCAAGGGGAGAGGCAAAATTTTTCGTCATTGCGAACCGCAGGCGAAGCAATCCAGCCTTTTTAAAATTATGAAAGTTTCACATTTCTGATAAAAATCCCCGTGAAAGGTCGTATGAAAAATCCCCATAATTTCAGCCCGTCCATCTTGAGAGCCTTTCCGTCTTTGCAGACGATAGTGAGCGAGCGAGTTTTTCCGTCTTTTGCAATAATTTCACCAGCTCGTCCTAGAGTTTGAGGTGCTTCATTTGCAGTACTACCTTGAATGGTTTTGAATAAAGCTTCTGCCATTGATTTGTTTTCAGGTGTTTCAATTTTTACCTTGTAAGGGTTGACGCTCAAAAAATGATTTCCGATTGTTATGTAACACGGCAGCCACGGATGAAGCGCTCGTATTGTTGCATATAGTTCTTCTGAACTTTTGTTTTTGAAATCAAGCATTTTTATTGTTTCGTCAATGTTTCCAAAATATGTAGCTCTGTTTTCGTTTTGTTTTATCGGGATAATTACTTCGCTCTGGATTTTTGAGAAAAATTCTGATGCAATCTCCCTTGTCATAGTGAATGCTCTTTCACGTAGTTCTTTACCCGTGTCGGAGGGCAGTATATCAATTTCTTTTTGAATTAAAATTGCGCCTGTATCAAGGTTTTCGTCCATAAGGTGAAGTGTTACTCCGGTTTTCTTTTCACCTCTTAAAATTACCTGCATATACGGGTTTGGTCCCCTGTAGCGTGGCAAAAGCGACGGGTGAATGTTCACGGTGCCGATTTTGGGCATTGAAAAAGTTTCTTTTTTTAACTTTTCCTTCCATGTTCCGACCATTATTATGTCGGCATTTGTCTTAAGAATATAATTTCTGAAGGCTTCGCTGTTTGCTGATTTGCACTTGATTTCAGGAAGATTATATTTTTTAATAAGCGTCAGATCATGGGATGTCTGAAAAAGGTCATGGAACAACAGCTTTGCCCCTGACATAACAGTTCTTTCGTAGCGAAAAATACCCGCAATCTCAACGCCGGATTCTCTTGCGCTTTCTATCATGTTTGCGAGCATTTGCCCTTTTCCTAAAAGAATAACTTTCATCTCTGAAACCCGAATTTCCCCGTTGCAATAGGTGCTAAGGTGAATTTAATACCTTATTTTTGATGCTCTGTCTATTTCTCGTTTCTGGTCCTTCTTTGCAATGTCATCACGTTTGTCGTGAAGTTTTTTACCTTTTGCAAGACCGATTTCTATTTTCGCAAAACCGTGTGTGATAAAAACTTCCAGCGGAATGATTGAATATCCGTCTTTTTTGACTTTTGAATGCATTTTAAGGATTTCTTTTTTGTTCAAAAGCAGTTTGCGGACACGTTCTGCCTTGTGATTAAAACGGTTGCCCTGTTCGTATGGCGAAATGTGACAGTTATATAGAAAAATTTCGTTATCTTCAATTTTACAGAAGCTGTCTTTGAGATTTATCGCATTTTTGCGGATTGATTTAATCTCTGTTCCGGTCAGCACAATTCCGGCTACAAATTTATCAAAAATTGTGTAGTCGTGAAATGCTTTTCTGTTTGTTGTGATAACTTTTTTGTCCATAATTAAATTTTAGCATAAATATTATTTTTATTACTTTTCTTGCCTGGACTTTCTTGCGTCCGATAAAGTTTCCTTAAGAATATCCGTGACAATTTTGAGTTTTTCTCCGAGTTTAAAATCACTGCCGTCGTCAGGTTCAATTTTTTCGGAAATCAGGTTTATATGGGTGTCTTGAATTTCGCTGCTGTATTTTGTGCCGTTTGCCCAGGCATGAATTTCTTCTTTTAACCTGTACCTGCTGTTTTGCAGAAAGAGAATTTTTTCCTCAAACGGCATTACATCGAGCATTTCTGGAAGAAATATATCTTTTAGGGACTTTAAATCAATACATTGATCCGAATAGAGAAATTCATTATAGAAAAAATTGTCATAATATCTAAATTGACTTTCTGCAAGTTTTGATGATTTGGTAAGATGTTTTGGGTTTGAAATTTCGCAGAAAAAATGGAATATCTCGTGCATAAATATAAATGTATCATAAATGGATATCTTATTGTCATATTTATTTAGCGGAAGATATATTTTATAGCGGTTTAATTCATCAGGTTTTTCGGGATTCAGGTACTGTACTACCGCGCCTTCATATTCTTTATCTGCACTATTTTCTATTTTAAAGTTGATTTTTGAAGGCAGAACTTCTTCAACTGTTTTGCAAAAAACATCAGGCTCGATATCTTTTGTGGTGAATTTTTTTGAAATTTTGCAGAAAAAATTATCCGTAAGCTTTTGGGCCTGACAAAACCTTTGAGCATAAGTGCCTCTGCACAATTCAAGCGGAAGTTTTGCTGTTGGTGATATTTTAATCATATTGAAAATAAAATGCCTGAACAAAATATTTTGCTAGTTATATAAAAAGCATTTTACACAGTGATTGTTGTCAATGTTTGAAGTTTCAGGGCATTCTTCTTTGCACTTGAGCATGACCTGAGGACAGCGGGTATGAAATTTGCAGCCTGTCGGAAGATTGGCAGGGGAAGGCAGGTCGCCTTGCAGCAGAATTTTTTCTTTTTGCTGATTATTTATTTGCGGAACTGCGCTCAGAAGTGCTTTTGTGTACGGGTGTTTGGGGGTGTTAAAAATTTCATCAACCGTTCCGATTTCGACGATTTCGCCGAGATACATAATCGCAACACGGTCTGCAAGATATTTTATAACACTCATGTCATGCGTAATTAGCAGGAATGTCAGGTCAAAGTTTTCTTTTAAATCCTTTAAAAGGTTAAGGATTTGAGCCTGAATACTAACGTCAAGCGCACTCACCGGCTCATCCGCAAGCACAAATTCAGGATTAAGAACAAGTGCACGTGCAATTGCAATTCTTTGCCGCTGGCCTCCTGAAAATTCATGCGGGTAAAGTTTCAGACAATCTCTGTCAAGTCCTGTGTTGCCTGCTGTAACCACGACTCTTCGGTCAATTTCTTCATCTGTCAGATCTGTGTTGATCTTTAGGGGTTCTTTCAGTGTATCGTAAATCTTCATTTTAGGGTCAAGGCTTGCATAAGGGTTCTGAAAAATCATTTGAGCTTTGCGTCTGAAAGCCTTCATCTGGACTGGATTTTTTTTAAGAATATTTTCTCCGTTGTAGAAGATTTCGCCTTTAGAAGGAGTTTCAAGCTTTATTAGTGTTTTTGCAAGCGTAGATTTGCCGCATCCCGATTCTCCGGCGAGAGCAAGAATTTCGCCCTTATATATGTCAAGGTCAATTCCGTTAAGCGCATGAATAGTCTGTGTTCCGCCGAAAACACCTTTATCGGTTTTGTATTCGGCATAAAGGTTTCTTATTTTAACAAGAGGTTCGCTCATAAAAAAAGTTTAGCTTAATTCCAAATTAAAAGCAATTATATAAAAGGCTACTCTAATTTTGGAAGTTCATGGCTTTTCATATATAAGTGCACGAAAATTTTTAAAAGAAGAGTCGGTATTTGCAGTCTTAAGCAATCTCTCTTCTGCCTTCGATTGCCTTTGCAATAGTTATTTCGTCTGCATATTCAAGGTCTGCCCCGACCGGAAGCCCGAAGGCTATGCGTGATATTTTAATCCCGAACGGCTTGATGAGTTTGGTTAGATATAGGCTTGTTGCCTCTCCCTCGACTGACGGCGGAAGCGCAAGTATTATTTCTTTAACTTCTTCAGATGTAAGCCTGCTCAGAAGCTCCTTAATCCTTATGTCATCAGCGCCGATTCCGTCCATCGGCGAAATAAGCCCCTGAAGTACGTGATAAAGCCCTTTAAATTCGTTTGTTTTTTCAATTGCGATAAGATCCTTAGTTTCAGCGACAACACAGATTGTTGATCGGTCACGTTTTGGGTTTGTGCAGATTTCGCATGGGCTTGTGGTTGAAAGATTAAAACACACTTCGCAGGTTCTTGTGTTTCTTTTGGCATCAAGAATTGCCTGAGCGAATTTTTGTATTTCGCTTTCAGGCATTCTCAACATATAAAACGCCATTCTTTGAGCAGATTTAGGCCCTACTGACGGGAATTTCTGAAAATGCTCAATCAGCGCTGCTATTGATTTAGGATAAATCATATTAGAACAGGCCCGGAATATTTATTCCGCCGGTTACGGATTTCATTTTCTGTTCCATAAGTGCTGATGCGCTGTCGCTTGCTTTCTGTATTGCGGTTGTGATTAAATCCTCAAGCATTTCAACAGTGTCAGCGTCAACAGATGACGGATTTTCAGGATTAATTGCTTCTGCTGTAAGTTTAATTGACTTGAATTTGCCCTGACCGTCAAAAGTTACTTTTACTTTTCCGTTGGCTGCTTCACCAGTTACTTCCTGAGAGGCAAGTTCTTCCTGAGTGTCTTTAAGTTTTTTTTGCAGGGTCTGCGCCTGTTTCATCATTTGCATTATATTCATGCTCTAAATCCTCCGTTTTTAGTCTGGCTTCTATTTTTTGTAATTTTATTATACAATAAATATATGCAAAAGCGCACTTATGTTTCTGAATCTTTAAAAAACGGACGGTTAATGCGGTGGACTTTTATGCCG
>CALUTA010000122.1 GCA_944323585.1 Candidatus Gastranaerophilales bacterium | reverse complement strand
CAAGTATAGAGTTTAATCTGGCTTCAAAGTTTCCGGCAGAATTTGCAAGATTTGCCGAAGGGCTTACTTCACCTGCAATGTCAGTTAACAAAAATATCAAAATGAAGAATCTGACAGACAATACACTGGATTCAATCTGGCTTTTGAATGCTTTTGAGGTTCCGTATAAAATGGATGACTATGATAATGCGAATTTAACGTTCGCACCTGATAAAAATGCCATTATAAGAGCCAGAATCCAGACAACAAACAGAGATCCAAATGAAAGATCAGCACTGGATGTATTAATGCAGTCAACATTTATGCAAATTGGTTCACAGCAGACTTACGATACACTGAGCGACAAGCGTAAAGGTAAATTTAATAATAAAGATAAAGGTTTGATTGAATTTGAAAAAACATTTACCGAGTCAGTAGTTGAAGATAAAAATAAAATTTCGGTTACTTATCAGAAAATGGATGACAATGCCAAACTTATAGGGTATGAAACTGATTTTGAAACCATGATAAAACAAATTTCAGAGGCACTCACAAAAGGTGAGAATGTCATAATAGGTTATACAGAAGTTGACGCAAATAATGAAATTATAAACGGTCATGAAATTACAATTACAGGTCAAAAGTATGACAAGTCCGGAAAGTTGATTTATATTTGCAATGATACAGATGACGATATCCCGCATGCTGTTGAATACAGTGCAGAAATGTTGTTACCGAAAATTCATCATGCAGGGCTTCCTCAGGAAGTAGTTAAAGATGATGTAAAACTTGTTGAAAACTGGGTTGAAGGCCTCAAATCTTATCAGGAAATGAGAAAAAACAGCAGTCCGAATATAGGAGAAACAACCCGCATGGCTGCGTAACTATTTGTTACAATTTAGCCCCGAATA
Organism: Candidatus Gastranaerophilales bacterium; assembly: GCA_944323585.1. Taxonomy (GTDB): domain Bacteria; phylum Cyanobacteriota; class Vampirovibrionia; order Gastranaerophilales; family Gastranaerophilaceae; genus Scatenecus. The sequence goes on along the minus strand of CALUTA010000122.1, from coordinate 3,828 downwards.
GTCAAAAAATTTTTTCAGAAACGTTAGAACAAATGAAAACAGGTAAAAGTGATGATTAATCCAAATTCATACCAGAATACAAACTTCATAAGCCCGTATTTACAACGGCAGGAAAATAATTTACCCCCTCAAAATAAAAAACATTCTCCTGCCAAAACAAGCATTTTTTATTTGAATGACATACACGGCAAAATGACAAATATGGAGCGAATAAAAACAGTTTCAGATGTTTTTGACAAGTCGCCGAAAGATGAAAATACCGCACGTTTAAAACTGGCCTCAGGAGATATCATTTTAGGAGCCAATTTTATATCAAATATGGTCGCAAGCAAATTTCTAAACTGGATTGGTGTTAGTGCAAACGCACTTGGCAACCATGAATTGGATGTTGTGCCGAGTCGACTTGCTGAATTGTTAAAAAATGCAAATTTCAAACTTCTTGCAATAAACGCGTCAGTTGCTCCTGCAAGTCCGATGGCAGGAAAAATTCAAAAATCAACAATTGAGGAGCATGATGGTCAAAAATTCGGCATAATAGGTATTGCTCCTTCAGATATGGCAGAGCGTGTAAAACTTAATGCGTCAATGAAAGATATTAAAATAGATGATTTTAATACAACTATTAAAAAAGTTCAGGAAGAAGTAAACAATCTTCGCTCTAAAGGCATTAATAAGATTATTCTTCTCTCGCACAGCGGTCTTAAGCAAGATAAAAAGATTGCAAGGGAAACCGAAGGTATAGATATAATTATCGGCGGACATTCTCATGATATGGTTAGGGATGTAAAAGCTGGTGAAAACCTGATATCGTCTAAAAATGGTGAGCCAGTTGTGATTACACAGGCCGGAAAAGACGGCGAAAATGTCGGAGTCTTGAATGTCGAATGGACTGATGACGGAGTATTGTCAAAAGTTCAAAATAATGTTATTAACACCCGTAAATTCAACAGAACGCTTCCATCAAGGACTGCTGTAGAAGAAATTATCGGAAAACCTGAGATTTTGGGAACTGTAGCTTATGCCGATCCGGAACCCAAAAATCGTTTGATAAGTAACAACCCGCATGGAAACCTGATTGCAGATGCTATGCGTCAGGAGTTAGGTACGGAAATAGCAATTCTTAATGCCGGTAATATCAGAGGCCATTTTGATGTCGGAAATGTAGACAGCCGTTTGATTAATGACATTACGCCTTTTGAAGATAAAATGCTTGTCGGTAATCTTTCAGAAAAAGATATTGTTGAAGCCCTAAAAGTAGGCGGCAAGTCGCTTCAGGCTCACAACTCAAAGCCGGGAATTCTTCTGGTTTCAGGCATGAAATATACCATGAATGATAAAGGCGAACTGCTTGATTTGTCTTATATTGATAAAGACGGCGCAGAGCATAAAATTGATGTAAACAATCCTGATCCAAATCATAAACTAACCTGCGCAATGGACGATTTCTTTGCAATGGGCGGTGACAATTATTTGCCCAGCAATGAAAATCCGGATTTTATTATCCGGAAATACAACGTGGATAAAAACAAACTTGCCTGTGATTACATCAAGAAGATGAAACAGCCTCTTGAAATCAGAGATGATGAAAGAGTTAAGATAGTTCAGTCTTAATAGTCATACTGTTCGTGATTGTTGAGATATTCTTTGACGAAGTTAAGCGACGACTGAACAATACGTGTAACCCTTGAAGGCGACAAACCGATTTGAGTTGCGATATCCTTAACCTGCATATTTCTGTAAAATCTGTATTCAACAACTGTTCTGTCTTTAGGCGGAAGTTTTGATATTGCAGCTCTAATCATTCTGCCTAATTCCGTAATTTCAGCCTGTTCGTCGGGCTTGGCATGCGGATCTTTCAAAAAGTCAAAAGGAGAATCATTGTCACTGGCTGCAGCCGCTAGTCCGTCAATAGATAAAACGGTTTCATAAACAGCTTCACGGACTTTTGCTTTTTGCATGTCCATTCCTTCAACTTCTTCTTCCTGCTCAAACTCATCATCTGCTTTATGTTTCATTGAATACCATTTATAACGGATGCGAAGTTCATTTCTGATTGCCCATCTTACGGCTGTTGCAATATACGCCATATTGTAACGTTCAAGCTGTTCCGGGGTTTTGTTTTTAATAAGAGCCTGTACTGCAATAATACCAATCGACAAAAGTTCTTCATACTCAACCATATGAGCCGGTATTCTTCTGTGTTCGACTTTTGCAACTTTTCTTACTATATCAAGGTATTCTTGTAGTCTGTTCTTTTCCTGCATAATCATGATTATTTTCTAGTATTAGGCTCTGTACCTATTCTACTTCTCTTTTGATTATTTTTCAAGTTGTAAACAAAAAGTAAAATTTCGGCAATAGCCTTGTATAGTTCCGGTGGAATCTGTCTGTTCAGGTCGACCATCTTGAACAGTGCACGTGCAACGGGCGGATTTTCTATGACCGGAATGTTGTGCTCTCGTGCAATGTTAATAATTTTTTTTGCAATAAGCTCTGTACCTTTTGCAATAAGCATAGGAGAATCCATTTCCTCAGCTTTATATTTAAGCGCGCAGGCAATGTGAATCGGGTTTGTTACGACAAAATCCGCATCAGGAACCGCATCCATCATGCCTCTTTGAAGCATTTGCATACGTCTTTGCCTTAGTGCAGCTTTAACGTTCGGGTCGCCTTCAGTGTTTTTGTATTCGTCCTTAATCTCTTTAAAAGACATTTTCTGATCTTTCAGAAACTTCCATTTTGTAACCCCGTAGTCAGCGGCTGCTATCACAAGAAACGCAATACAGGCTTTGAAAATAAATTCAGTGACCAGTTTACCGAACTCAATCATTACAGCAAAGTTGTTATCAATTGCGGCAAGCATTAAAATATGTTCAATATGAGCCATATATACAGTCCAGCCGATGTAACCCAGAAGAATAACTTTTACTATATTTTTGAAAAGTTCAAAGAGGGTTTTTATTGACATTATATTTTTGAAGTATTTAGTAGGGTTAAGTTTATCGAGTTTCGGCATAAGAGGAGCTGTCGCAACAAGCGGACCAACCTGAATAAAATCAGCAAGTATTGCCACAAGCCATGCCAGAAACAAAATCGGGCCGATAATAAGGGCGGTGCATTTGACTGTAATCATCAAGATATACGCCATTCCAATCTTTTCAAGATGACCATTCGGAATTTGCTCATACATAAGCGTAAAAAGCTGTGTGATTTGATTCCAGATAAAAGGGGAAACCCCGTAGATTGCAGTAAACAGCACAAGCAGAGAAACTGCGGTTGAAAAATCTTTTGATTTTACAACCTGACCTTCTTTGCGAGCCTGTTCGAGTTTTCTGGGCGTCGCATCAAATTGTTTGTCTTCATCACCCATACTACTTCCTTTTTAATAATTATTATAGCATGGTCAAAAAATTAAGGTGAGGTTGGGTTGAATAGTTGAAGTGGTGAACGGTTAGATACGTGAAGGGTAAAGAGTGAGGTGTGAAGGGAACTATTTCCTCTCCCATTGTGGGTGAGGGGTTGAAAGGTTGAAAGTTGATTAGGTCGGATTTACTAATCCGACACTATGCTGGATTGCTTCGCTTCGCTCGCAATGACGAAACCCCTCACCCGAATTTCTAAATTCGCTGCGCTCATTAAGAAATTCTACCCTCTCCCGCAAAGGGGGCGAGGGAATAGTTCAATACCCCATTCACACCTCACTCCTCACGCTTCACTTGTTCAGACACTATGCTGGATTGCTTCGCCTTTGGCTCGCAATGACGTATAATTCTCTCTCTGTACGAAATGGTTAATATAATATTGCTTCGGTTTAAATATTTCGAAGCC
>CALUTA010000121.1 GCA_944323585.1 Candidatus Gastranaerophilales bacterium | reverse complement strand
TTTGTAAACTTAATATAAAAATATTGTCTTTAGCTGATGTTTTATTTATAATTTCAGCAGGATAGATTGTGAGGTGATTAGGATATGAACATAGAACACATTAAAAAGACCGACCCTGTTGTGGCGGAACAAATTGAAAAAGAACTTGAAAGACAGCAAAACACTATTGAGCTTATTGCAAGCGAAAACTGCACATCATTAGCAGTTATGGAAGCCTCGGGAAGTGTTCTGACAAACAAATACGCAGAAGGCAAACCTCACAAAAGATTTTACAACGGCTGCGAACATATTGATATCATAGAAGAAATCGCTCAAAAAAGAGCATGTGAACTTTTCGGAATGGATCATGCAAATGTCCAGCCTCACAGCGGTGCTCAGGCAAATATGGCAGTGTTTATGTATGCGCTGAAACCAGGCGATCATGTTCTCGGTATGGATTTATCAAACGGCGGACACCTCTCGCACGGTTCTCCGGTAAATTTCTCAGGACTTTATTTCAACGTAAAAAGTTACGGAGTTGATGAAAACGGCAATATAGATTATGAAAATGTGCGTGAAATAGCTCTGGAACATAAACCGAAACTTATTATCTGCGGAGCATCAAATTATTCAAAAATAATTGACTTTAAGAAATTCCGTGAAATCGCAGACGAAGTCGGAGCGTATCTTCTGGCTGATATTGCGCATATCGCAGGGCTTGTTGTTGCGGGTCTTCACCCCTCTCCTGCACCTTATGCGGACTTTGTAACAACAACAACCCACAAATCCTTAAGAGGCCCGAGAGGCGGTATTACAATGTGCAAAGCTGAACACGCTCAAGGAATTGATAAAGCGATTTTCCCCGGAATGCAGGGAGGGCCATTAGAGCATATTATCGCAGCCAAAGCCGTTGCACTTCTTGAAGCTTCAAAACCCGAGTTCAAAGAATATGCCGCACAGATTATCAAAAACGCAAAAGCGCTTGCACAGGGGCTTATGGATGAAGGAATGGACATTGTCGGCGGCATGACCGAAAACCACCTTATGACTCTGGACTTAAGAAGAACAGGCAAAACCGGCAAAGATATGGCAAATGTGCTTGAGCGAGTCGGAATTACGGCTAACAAAAACACCGTTCCGAATGACCCGCAAAGCCCGTTTGTAACAAGCGGAATCCGCCTCGGTACACCTGCCGTTACAACAAGAGGCTTTAAAGAAGATGATATGGTTGAAGTTGCAAAAATTATTGCATCTGCAATATTTTCATCAGATAATGAAATCGGATTGAACAACTTAAGAGAACGCTCGCTTAAGTTATGTAAAAAATATCCGCTGTACAGAGAATAGGGATATTAAATAAAATGCTTATCAAACTCACAAATGCACACATAATCGGAACAGTAATAGCCTACATTTTCGGGGTATTTCTGGTGCCTCTTGTTATTGCATTTTCGAAAAAAGAAGGTCTGGTTGACCTGCCTAACGAAAGGAAAATCCATAAAATTCCTGTTTCAAGACTTGGCGGAGTCGCAATCTGGACGAGCACAATGCTGACTTTTTTATGTCTTGTATTTATGAGTTATTACCCTTACGGAAGTCTGCTGTCAGGAATTTTGCTCGGAAGTTCGCTGATGTTTCTTCTGGGGCTTGTTGATGATGTTTATAATCTGAATGCAAAGTTCAAATTATTCATTCAGCTTTCAATCGCAACAATAGTTTATCTTCTGGGGGTAAAAATTCACTCTATACCGTTTTTTGGCGGGGTGGATCTGGGATTTTGGTCATATCCTATTACCTTGCTCTGGATTGTCGGAATTTCAAATGCGGTCAACTTTATCGACGGGGTTGACGGGCTTGCGGGTTCTGTTATTACAGTCAATTCAATTACACTTGCAATAATTGCAATTTCAATGACACCTTCAAACCCGATTGTCGCACTTATCGGATTTATTCTCGCCGGTTCAATGCTGGCGTTCTTGACCTACAACTTTAACCCTGCAAAAATCTTTATGGGGGACAGCGGTGCGTTATTTTCAGGCTTTTTGCTTGCAACGATTTCAATAGTCGGGGTTATGAAGGCCGCAACATTAACATTACTTCTTCCGTTTGTAGTGCTTGCAGTACCGATTATGGATATTGTTTTCAGCAGTACAAGAAGAATTTGCAAGGGAAAATCTCCGTTTGTGGCTGATGCCGAGCACATTCATCACAAACTTCTCCATGCAGGATTTTCACAGAAAAAAACCGTTCTTATATTAACATCAGTGGCAATTATAGCAGGTGCAATAGCCTCTCTTATTATGGGTGAAAATACCATAAAGCATTATGCTGTCTGCATTTTAGTAATTATTTTTGTAATGTTGTTACTTAATTTCATAAAAGTATTGACAAAAAAATAATTATGTGTTATCATCCCAAATGGATTTAATTACTCAGTTTTAGTCGAATGTTTTTAGTGGCATTTGCTTGAAATATTTAAGTGTAAATCTGCAATATGTTTTATAAGTCGGGATGAAAAATTTCCGGTTAGTAAGATATAGTAATTACGTGGTGTTAGTTAAGTAAGGGTTTATTAACTATGGATGTAAGTGCAGTAAAGAGTTATGAAAAAAGAAATCCGTTGCAAACGGTTATCAATTCAACATTGATAGGTGCAGCTGTAGGTTATGGCGCAAAATACGCTATACCGGTTCAGGAAAGAGAAAAAAAGAATATTGCGTACAGGGCTATTGCAAATTCAGCAAGAAAAAATGAAAACGAAAAGAAAGTTAATGCGCTGAAAATTCTAAAATCAAGAACTCCGGCTCAAGATGCTTTTATCAAACTGGTAGATGAAAGAGATCAGTTCAAGTATCCTACATTGAAAAATATTGCAGAAAGACTGGGCGGAAATGACTCACCTCTGGGAAAACAGGTTCTTGAAATTATCGGGCGCCCTGAAAACAAAGAAATGAAACTTGACCAACTAAAAGAAATTCTGGCTCAAGAATCCGCTGATGTAAAACTTTTCAAAGAAAAAGCAGGCGATAAAGAAGCTTTTAAATCTTTGACTCTGGACGACATCACAGCAAAACTCGGCGGTGAAGATGCTCCGCTTGCTAAAAAAGTTCTATCAATATTTAAACAAAATGATAACAAAAATCTGGACTTTGACAGTGTTGCGTTCACGTTGGGCAAAAATTCACCGGAAGTTGCCGAACTGAACAGAGTTTCCAGATTTAAAAACTGCTTTGTATCAGAAAACATCCAAAATATCGTAAAAAAACTCGGCGGTGAAGCTTCTGATGCAGGTAAAGAATTCAGACAAATTATAAAAGAAGTTGACCAAAATGCTTCTAAAACGTCAAGAGCAATCCTTCGAGGCGTACATAAACACCTGAAAGACATCCGTTATACAGCTCCTCTTCTTTTGACAGGTGCTGCGGCAGGGTTTGCAGGAGCATTTATAAAAAATTATTTATCACACAAGACCGAAGCATAATATAAATAGCAATGTTGAGTAATAGTCAAAAATAAAAGCAGGGCGATCCACCAAACGTCCTGTTTTGGCTATTTATTTCTATCTTTAACCAGTCAAAAATCCGATTTTGCAGGCATTGTTAATTTTTAAACATTTTTGAACGTTCAACTTTAATTTTCTCTATTTTTTCCGGATAATCTGAAGTAATCAAATCACCTACAGATCTATAAAGTTTAAGGATTGCATGCTCAATATTGCCGCTGTTCATTGAAACCATATCCTCAGCCATTTCGGTATTCGACATTGCAAGACGCGTCATATCCCGAAAACCGCTTGAAGCTAGTTCCAGAGCCAGAGAATTATCCCTTGCGGCTGCGAAAAGGGCTTGCGAAATAACCATCGGCATATGTGAAATTAATGCTACAGCTTCATCATGTTCTTCAGAAGTTGTAATAACAGGCTTTGCACCGAGCCTTTTAATTATTGTTTCTAATACTTCAATTCCGACTGTATCATAGTAAGGTGTAATTGCCCATCTGGCACCTTTAAACAATTCAGGAAAAGAATTTTCAAATCCCTGACGTTCGGTTCCGGCCATCGGGTGCGAAGGTATAAAATTATAGGGTCTGTGTTTTTTACAGACAAATTCTTTCAAACTGCAAACATCAGTGACAATAGTTTCCGGATGCAAAAAATGTTCCAAATCATCAAGAATATTGAGAACCCTGTTCATTGGCGAACAAACAAAAACCACATCACAATCTGTCAAAATATCATAAGTTTTATAAATATTGTCGCCTTCCTGAGATTTTGAAACCCCGACAACGTCATATCCTGCCTGCATAAGCCCTTTAAAAATTGAACCGCCGATAAGCCCCAATCCAACAACGCCTGTTTTCATAAATTTAGCACCTTTTAACTCTTAATCCGCCCGGCTGAAATCTAAACAAATCCCGATGGTGAAACTGTTTTTTCCCTTCAACATAATCCGACACAATATGTCCTTTTCCGATAAGTTTGTACTTATAAATTGTCAAACCTTCAAGCCCGACAGGCCCTCTTGCATGGGTTTTATTTGTTGAAATTCCGACTTCTGCGCCAAAACCGTAGCGAAATCCGTCGGCAAACCGTGTTGAAACGTTAAAATAAACCCCTGCAGAATCAACTCTGTTCATAAATTCTTCTGCATTTTCGGTATTTTTTGTGATTATACAGTCCGTGTGACCCGAACCGTAAGTATTTATATGTTCAATAGCTTCGTCAAGATTTTTCACGGTTTTGAAAGCGAGAATTTTGTCACCGTATTCGTGCGCCCAGCTTTC
>CALUTA010000120.1 GCA_944323585.1 Candidatus Gastranaerophilales bacterium | reverse complement strand
GGGCGGACGGTTTAAAATTATCAAAAGCATTGGATGCTGTCATCGTCCTTTCTAAATTTATTGATTTGCCATGAAAATCGTTTATGTAAAAAATACTTGCTCTTACCGGCTGCTTTGGCTTTTCTTTTTTCTGCGGCGGCCTGGTAAGAAGTGCACGCTGAATTAGATTTGTACTTGTCGAGTTTACGGGCGTTATCATTTTTTATTCCCCGAAAGTAAAAACCTCCTGAATATTTTTTTTTGCTAGTTTAAATTACGATTTTTTACAATTCTTAAAAAGAGTTTATTCAAATGTCATAGTTTGAATTTCCCAGTGCTTGCAAAGTTCTGACATAAGTTCCTGCCCGTCACCGCCGACTTCCAGCAGCACAATACCTCTGTTCAGACACACCCCGTCTTTTGTCGGATGAAGACCTAACCGCATTTTTATATTACACCCGTACTCCGTAATTATTCGCTGAAACTCAAGAGCAGTTTCAAGTCTGTTTTCAAGATTTACACCCAGAATAGTAGTTGTCATAAAATTCCTCCTGTATTGAAAGCATAAATCCTTTATAAAAAAATAACACCCCGCAAGGGGGTATTATATTGGTGGCAGAAACTCTGCCGGGTGATAACATATAAATTAAAGATTTTTTAAGAAAAATCAATGTTATCGGTGGCTTGAAGCTGTTTTTTCTTCAAATTATGCATCACTGCATCGACTAGTAACTCATAAGATTGCATGTTTTCAATATTTGGAAACTCCTCTTTGAGTTGTTCTCTGACCATTGCTTCCAGCCTCATTTCGTCAGAACTTGATTTCAAATCACCTATACCTGTTACCATTTTTATATATTCTGAAGATGATTTGTCATTATTTGCATTGGCAAACATCAGCCATCTTAGTTTTGGAGAAAGTTGATTTTTTAAATTTCTTACTATCTTGAGATTTCTAAGCCTGTTGAGCATGACGTTACCTCTACGTTTTTCCTTTACCTTATTGTACTATAATAAAATGTCCTGAAAAAAATAATTTACCTTTTTTCTAACTTTATTTACAATTCTTTATAATTTACTGAAATCGCAGATATAATCATACTTTTGCTTCAATTGAGCGAGAAGCGCAAGCCTGTTTTGTTTAACTTTTTCATCCTTGTCCATAACAAGAACATCATTGAAGAATTTTTCAACTGACGGATTTATTGCCTCTAACTGTTTCAGATATTCACTGTAATCCTTTGCATTTACAGTGTTAATCTGTTCTAAAAGCATGGCCTCGGCAGGCAAGTTAAACAGTTCTTTCTTAACCTGAGTCGAAACAGGTTCTTTCAAAAGTCTGGAAACACGATTTGCGCTTTCAAGAACTTCCGGAGAATTAAATTCAGCCATAACCTTAACTCTTTCAATATAATCAGCAAGGTCTTTAAGCGGATTTTTGTTAGCCGCACATGCCTCAAGAACATTTTTGGAATACTTGTCAGAAAGGTAAATAATCAGCCTTTGAACAATAAAATCGTTGATTTCGTCCGTAACTTTACCTGACATTCTGCCAACACAATCGCCTGCTGCTTTTTTAAGTTTGTCGGCAAAAGAGCCGCCTTCAAACGGAACAGGAAGATTTAAAAGCGTTTCGTCAATAAGCTTAGTCAAATCAATTTTCAAATTGTTTGCAAGGATAGTTCTAATAATCCCAAGAGCCGCACGCCTTACGCCAAGGGGGTCAGACGAACCTGTCGGCTTTTTACCTTCTGCAAAAACGGCTGCAATCGTATCAATTTTATCGGCAATACCGACAATCTGTCCTTCAATACCTTTAGCGGTTTCGCTTTCGGCATTGAGCGGGAAGTAATGTTCTTTAATCCCTTCCGCAACAGCGTCAAGTTCTCCTGAAACTCTTGCGTAATCTGCGCCAATGTAACCTTGAAGTTCGGTAAATTCAAACACAAGATTTGTTGCAAGATCAGCCTTGCAAAGAAGGGCAGTTCTTTCAACAGTTCTGGAGTCTTTAATTCCCAATTGGCTGCAAATTGTACGTGACAAAGAGGTTAATCTTTGCGCCTTGTCATACATTGAGCCCATGCCTTTCTGGAAAGTGATACCTTTAAGATTTTCAACATAAGCTTCAAGCGGCTTTTTGGTATCTTCGTTAAAGAAAAATACCGCATCATCAAGACGGGCTTTGATTACACGAACATTTCCGGCTTTAATATTTTCAAAATCATCACCGAGGTAGTTTGTCATTGTTATGAATTTGTTGATAAGTTTGCCGTCTTTGTAGAGCGCAAAATATCTCTGATGAACAGCCATAACGGTTACGACGAGTTCTTCCGGAAGCCTGAGGTATTCTTCGGAGAAGTCGCAGACAGCAGGAACGGGATACTCCGTAATATAAGTAACCTCGTCGAGCAAATCTTCTGTGTAATAAGGTTCAGCGCCGAATTTAGCAGCTTCTTCATGAGCCTTATCAATAATTCTCTGACGTCTTTCGTTCTGGTCAACGATAACACAACAGTTGCGCATCAGTTCAACGTAATCATCGGGGCTTCCGATAATAACCGACGGCTGAGCAAACCTGTGGCCGCGTGAAACATTTGAACTTTCCTTATCAATAATTTTTATTTTCACTTCGTCTTTATCAAGCATAGAAACAATCCACCTGATAGGACGTGAGAATTTCTGGTCGTTGTCCGCCCATCGCATAAAGTGCGAGCCTTGAAGCTTCAAGACAAGCGACGGAACATTCTGCTGCAGCAATTCGACAACAGATTTACCTTTGATAAGAACTTTTGCATGCAGATAATCGTCTTCTATATACAAATCTTCGGGCGAAACACCGTTTTTATTGGCAAACCCAAGTCCTGCTTTAGAAAGATTTCCGTTTTCGTCATAGGCGACTTTTTTAATCGGTCCTTTAACTATTTTAACTTCATCCGGGCTGGAAGCCTCAAGCCCGTCAACAATAACGGCAAGTCTTCTGGGGGTTGCGTAAACCTTGACGGATGAAAATCCGACTTTGTTTTCATTCAAAAAATCTTCAAAGAGTTTTTGAAGCTGATTAACAGCGGATGGTATAAACCTGTACGGTAATTCTTCAGTTCCAATTTCCAATAAATATTTACTCATATCTCGCCTTTTGATTAATTTCTACCGGTGCCTGAACGGCAAACATAACATCAAGAATATTATATCCGCTGAAAAATTAAAGTAAATATATTAGGGGGATTAAGTGAAGAGTGTCGGGTGAGGGGTGAGGGGTGAGGGGTGAGGAGTTGCAAGGTTTTCACGTCATCCTGAGGCTTTAGCCGAAGGATCTTCTGGAAACGCAAGAAGATTCTTCGGTCATTTCACTCCCTCAGAATGACATGACGGACAAAATGGGGCGAAAGTGAAGGAGGAAGATATTCAACAAGATAGCCTGAGCGCAGCAAATAAACACAAAAAAACAGGTCGGGAGAAATACCCGACCTGCTTATCATTTACCAGATTTAATCACATGTCATATATGGCGGAGCTCCTTGACACTGGAAATTCAATTGTACTTTACCATTTACTGTACAAGAATAACTTGGTTGTCCGAGAGACATTGCTTTCACCCCATCGAACATTATTTCAGAGAAGTTTATCGCATCAGTCTGCATCGCATAGAAAATAGTTTCCGAAGTCTGTCCAGGAGAAGCGTTCAGTGTCGCTGTCTCTCCATACGCTATTCTAACGAAATGCTCGCTGCCCATACCTCCAGCAAGGTATTTGTATGTTACATAACCATTTGATACGGCTACTCTTTGGCTAGCTGGACATGGGAAATCAGATGGCACTTTAAGCGAACACATAATCTGATCCGGCGTTTGGAAAGCACATGTCGTATAAATTGTTTAGGTTTTACTTGGCTGTGTACTTCCGCTCTGCAATATATTAAGCATTACAGTTCTGTCACCTTGAAGATTTTTAATTTCCTGTTCTGTTATATCTCCGGTACAGGTATTAGGGCCTTTGGAGGTGTTACAGGTCGATGGTCTGACATAATATGTCTGGCCGCATTTTACACCAGAAATAGTCATTTTATAATTATTTTCTTTTCGTAATGTTCCAATATTATTTGAGCCACCGGATACAGTAAAACCAGCTTCCGCATCGTTAGCAGTATTTCCTGTTCCTTGAACAGTTAATGAACAAGTATTCTTCTGCCCAAAGTCTACAATTATTGTTTGATTTCCCTTCAAATCCTCTATTAACATCGGAGTTGCAGACTTGGCTGTTCCGGTCAGTTTATTTACGGTTACTCTTGAATGACATGGAACATTTACCCTTGTGTATTTGAAATTATTTAATTTATCTATTGTTATATCTATACTCTGAGCCATACCAGGTCCGACGTTCTGAGCGGCTGTCATCATCAGTCTAGCAGTATCAGAATCCTTACCGGTTGCAGATCCGTCGACGGTGATTGAACAACTTGCATCATCATATCCATAAAAATTAAAACATATTGTCTCTGATTTGGCACTGTTATCCGTGTATTGAGCAATCATACAGTTGTCAGCTACAATACCCCCGACAGGCGCACTAGATGATGATTGACCACCTTGTGTTTCAACACTAAATGTTTTTATACCGGTACCTGCTGCTGATGCTGATATTCCCGTACCTACAACTACACGCCATTGTTTCGATTTGTTGCTTGGTACAACCTGGAAACTGCTTATCAGAGAATGTCCTGGGCGATAATTTACAGTATTTCCGCTCATAGATACTTCAGGTACAATTGTTACACCGCCTGACGGGTTCATATCTCTTATTGACAATGGTGTCACGGCAATAAGCTG
>CALUTA010000119.1 GCA_944323585.1 Candidatus Gastranaerophilales bacterium | reverse complement strand
TGCGGAATTGATACCTGCGAATGCGACAGATGGGTTGAAATCTGGAACCTTGTGTTTACTGAACTTTATCAGGATGAAGAAGGCAACCAGTCGCCTTTAGACAGCAAAAACGTTGATACCGGCATGGGATTGGAACGTATTACAATGGTTTGCCAGGGGGTTGCTTCAACTTTTGAAACAGACCTTTTAAGACCGATTTTGGATAAAGTTTGCGAGATGAGCGGTGTTTTATATTCAAAAACCCCTCACCCTAACCCTCTCCCACAAGGGGCGAGGGAAGGAAATGAAAAAACGGACATTTCGCTCCGTATAATTACAGACCACGCAAGATGTGTAACTTTCCTTATTTCTGATGGTGTAATCCCCGGAAATGAAGGCAGAAGCTACGTTTTGAGAATGATTTTAAGACGTGCGCTTAGACATGGCAAAATCTTAGGAATGGAATTGCCCTTCCTTTACAAACTTGTCGACGTTGTTGTTGATAATTACGGCGAAGCTTATCCTGATCTTGTTAAAAATAAAGCCAAAATTATCGACACAATCAAGAAAGAAGAAGAGCGCTTCAACAAAACTCTCGACAGAGGCTACAAACTTCTTGATGAATTTATCGTAAACAAAAAAGATATTGACGGCGAAAATGCCTTTAAACTTTATGACACTTACGGATTTCCGCTTGAACTTACAAAAGAAATTGCAGAGGAAAACGGTCTTAAAGTTGATGAAGAGGGTTACAAAGCCGCAATGCAGGAGCAGAAAGAACGTGCCAAAGCAGCAACCGCAAAACTTTCTGTTACAGGCGATATGAAGTATGCAAAAATTGAGGATGAAGTCGGTTCAACAGAGTTTGTCGGATATAACGAAAACGAAGCTGATGCCAAAATTCTTGCAACTGTCGAAGGCGACGGATACGTTGACATTGTTCTTGACAAAACTCCTTTCTACGCTGAATGCGGCGGTCAGGTCGGCGACAGCGGTGTTATTGAAAATGACAATATGAAAGCTGAAGTTTTGACAACTTTCAAAGTCAACAAACTTTTTGTGCACCGTTCAAAGCTTATTAACGGCGACATTACAATCGGTGAAGCGGTTAAGGCAAAGATTGATGTTTCACGTCGTGAAGAAATCAGACTTCATCACACATCAGCCCACCTGCTTCAGGCAGCGTTGATAAAAGTTCTCGGCGACGAAGTTCATCAGGCAGGTTCGCTTGTTGAAGAAAACAGAATGCGTTTTGACTTTACATTCAACCGTGCAATGACTCCAGAAGAAATTTTCAAGGTTGAAGAAACAATGAATAACTGGATTGCAAGAGGTTATGATGTTGTGACTGAAGTTATGGACATTGAAAAAGCAAAACTTACAGGTGCAACCGCACTCTTTGGCGAAAAATATGATGATGTCGTAAGAGTTGTTTCAATTACGGATGGCAAAACCTGCATTTCAAAAGAATTCTGTGCCGGAACTCACGCAAGAAATATCCGTGATTTAAGACTGGTCAAAATCGTCACCGAAGGCGCAATCGCTGCCGGAACACGTCGTATTGAAGCCGTTGTCGGCCGCTCTGCGTTTGAATTTATGAATGCAAAAGTCAAAGAAATGGATAAACTTTCTTTGATGTTCAAAGCGCACTACAATGAAGTTTTTGAGCGTGTTGAAAAGCTTGCCGACGAAAACAAAGAGCTTTTAAAGAAGATAGAAAAACTAGAAGAAGAAAATGCAAGAGCAAAATTTGCGACATTTGCATCAAAAGCACAGGATTTTGAAGGCGGAAAATTGTTTATAACAAAAATTGAGGACGTAACACCTCTCGGTGCAAAGATAGGTATTGAATTTCTTGCAAACAAATTCGGCGAAAGCGTAATTGTTCTTGCAAACTCAAAAACAGTTATGGCAAAAGTTTCCGACAGTTTTGTTAAAAAAGGTGTTAATGCCGGCAAGATTGTCGGAGAAATCGCAAGATTTACAGGTGCCAACGGCGGCGGGCGTCCGAACTTTGCACAGGGCGGAATTAAAGACGCTTCAAAACTCGACGAAATTCTGGCAAAAGTCGAAAGCGAATTGAAAAATTAAAAATTGAATAAGGTGCTTTCTTGTCGGTACAAGAAAGCACCGCAAAGAAGCGCAGGTCGGATATATTTTTCTGTTGTCGCCATAGCGTAGTGAACAATAATTGCAGGCGAGGCAGATTTCAAAGGCTGGATTGCTTCGCTATCGCTCGCAATGACGAATTTATTTTTGTGTTAGGTTTAATCATGAATAAAAAAAACAGAGGTTGTGCAACCTCTGTTTTTTCTGGCGAAAGGAGATTCTATGCCGCCAGTTCCACAAATTTAATATCATTAAAATCTAATACAATATCCTGAAATTCAAGATTAACATCAGGCATATCCATGTTTATGTCTAAAAATTCAAAGTTAGATAAATTATCACAAATGACATTTCCGGTATTTTTATCTTTAGTTGTTCCATGTGCGAAACATTTTTCCAGAAAAACAATAACATCAGCAATTGTGATTTTCTTGTTTAAAATTTCATACATAAATATACCTCTCTTTTCTCATTCTGTCCGGTATATATATAAAGTATTTTGGGAAAGTCTGTTTTCAGAGAAAGTGTTATTTGTTACATAAATTAATAATTTTATAAAAACATATAGCTGTATTAATATTAAATAAATGGAGGAATAAAATGACGGTATTAAAAATAGAAAGACTTCCGCATAACAAAAATTTGCCCGAATATAAGACGGACGGAGCCGCCGGAATGGATTTGTGCGCCGCAATAGAGGAGCCTCTTACATTGAAACCTCTGGAGAGAGTGCTTGTTCCGACAGGAATTAAAATAGAATTGGAACAAGGTTATGAAGCACAAATCCGCCCACGTTCAGGATTAGCAATAAAACACGGGATAACACTTATCAATTGCGTCGGAACAATTGATGAAGATTACAGGGGGGAAGTGTGCGTTCCGGTTGTTAATGTTTCAAAAGATGCCTATACAATACTTCCGGACGAAAGAATTGCGCAGATGGTAATTGCTAAAGTTGAAAGAGCGGACATTGAAGTCACTGTTGAACTTTCCGAAACCGTCAGGGGTGAAGGCGGTTTTGGCTCAACAGGAAGAAATTAATTATTTCTTATCTTGAATACTGACAAATCTTCAAGTCCTTTGCCGAAGTTTGCCTTAACCACGCTGTCAAAAACGTTGTAATTTTCTTGCTTTTCTCCTCTGTTCGTCTGGTTTTTCCAGTAGTTTTCCGGTAATTCCGGTTTGCCTTTGTTGTTTGAATAATCCGAATACAAGTCTGCCATTTTTAATCCTTTTATTTATTTATTCTCTAACGGATGAAAAAAAATAAACTTTATAGTAGTTGAAGTTAATTTTTACAAATTTTCATAAACTACTCTCTTTTTATTGTCAAAAGCATATCGTTTGGAATAAAGAAATTTTTTATCCCGTAATTTCCGTCAACAAGACAAAATTCCAGAGATTCATTCATTGAAATGTCAATCAAATCAAACGGAATACTCATATCAATTACATTTTGATAACCGTATTTGATATCTTTCACGGGTTGTAAAACCCAGAGGTTGTTCGGAATTGATTTAATCAGACGTACGAGTTTGATTTTTTCTTTTGTTGTTGTAATCTGAAGTTCATTGTGAAATTTTTCTTTTGAAATCGGCAATACACTTTCGGTTTTGCTGATAAGGCGGACGGGTGAAAGTGATTGTTTTCTGTCGGCATTTCGCATGTATATGTAGATTTGGAAAGTTTTGTCCGTGATTTCAGGATTGTTTTGGATGTAATCGTTGATATAAAATCTTAAGTAGAAATTATTTTTGTCATATCCAAAGCATATTTTGTCAAAGAATTTTGATTCACTAAGCAAAGGCCCGTCAGGAATATCGATACAGCCTGCATTTAACCACAGGTCATCCGCAGAAGCAACACCTGAAATAGAAGGTGTTATTTCGCCTCTTGGGTAGCGGGAGGGTTTTGCGATTGCTGATGTCAGCGGGGTATTGAGATATGCCGGAGGTTCAAGCCCGAGGAAATAGTAAATATTTTTCAAATGTTCTCTGAACAGGTAATCGAAAATGTTATCTCTTCCCGAATTATTAGGCTCTCCATACCACCAGAACCAGTCGCTTCCTTCGCAGATAAAAAGTTCTTTCTTTGCTTTTGTGATGTTTTTATCCAGAGGATTTTCTTTTACAAATTTTGAAAAATCATCTCTGACCTGTTTAAGGTATGTCCAGGCAAGGTTTTTCAAAGGTTCATCTATCCAGAATTTAAAGTTTCTGTTTATCCATGAACCTGAATGTATTTTCTTCAGCGGTTTTCTGCCCTTTTCTTTTGCAAGATAGTCGCTTATTAGAACAGTTTCAAGCGATTTGTCTTCTTCAATTAATTTATATAGAGTTTTGAGGAAAACAAAGCCGTTTTGCGGGTAATTTTCCCAGCAGTTTTCACCGTCCATTGCGATAGTCAGAAGATGGTCTTCATCAGGGGAAGTCAGAAGTTTGCTCTGGATTACTTTGATTCTGTCGTACAGATCGTTTGCCGCAAGTTCTGCGTTGTGGTTCGGGTATTCAAAGCTTATGAGGTTTGGGATTACGGCATCTCTGAATATGATTTTCAACCCGTTTTTGTACTCGTAAGATTTGAGAAGATGATACGGGTCTTCCAGATACCCTTTGAAATCACGTACAAACTCAAATCCGATACTGTTTGAAAGAATTCCCTCATCGGAAATTGTCCATTCTATCCCGATATCTTTCAACATATCAAGAGTTTTGGGGCTTAC
>CALUTA010000118.1 GCA_944323585.1 Candidatus Gastranaerophilales bacterium | reverse complement strand
GACACCAGACTGCAAATCGAAAATCTCGGCGAAAGATTTACTACGATTTCCGAACAAAATGCAGGTAATATTTTATCGAGCATTGAATCAACATCTGCTAAAGTTGATGAGATTAATAACAATATCAACTCTGCGTTTGACGGCAAGTTAGACGGAGTTGAACAGACTGTGCAATCTATTAAGGACGACACCAGACTGCAAATCGAAAATCTCGGCGAAAGATTTACTACGATTTCCGAACAAAATGCAGGTAATATTTTATCAGGGATTAACTCAACTAACTTAAAAATTGACATGCTGGGGGTTGATCTCTCCACTGAAATCGATAATAGTTTTGAGATGGTAAGGGATTTTATTTCAAATACCAAAGATATGAAAGATCAACATTCCACTCAATTTGAAACATTATCAGAAAGTATCAAAAAACTTGAAACAGAATTTGTACACAACTCAGCCAGATTTAAAAATGCAATTGATGAACAGTTCAGCAGTTTAGAAAACTATATTTCTGCAATAAAAGAATGCAGTTCAAACAGCAATACATCAGAAGAAATAGAAAAACTGGCTGAAAAAATGCTTGCAATAGAAACCGCACTGCACGATTCCGGAGATTTATTCAGCGACAATTTAATGATGGTTCAAAATAAGGTTGCCGATTACGAAAAATCAGTAAACTATCTGGCAGAACAAACTAATCAAAAACTTGAATCAACGCTTTCTGAAATCTCATCAATAAAGGATGATTTTATAAAAATTTCCGAATTATTCTCTAACCCTGAGAATAACCTGTCAGAAATTTCAAATACTTTAAAACAGCAATTCAATGAAATATCAATCGGAATAGGAGAAATTAAAGAGAATCCTAACAGCAGTATTGAAGAACAACTTCAAAAAAACTTAGCCGTAGTAGAAGAAAAATTTGCAATTCTGCAGGAACTTTTAAATGAAAACAATCTCAATAATTATGACAGATTAGGAGATTTAGATGAAAATATAAACGGAAAAATATCAGATTTAAAACAGGAAATAAGTCTTGTCAGAACAGATATTTCCGAAATTGTGAATGCAAAAACAGCCTCAATTGCAGAAGAATTTAATCCTTTAAAAGAAGCTATCGATAATTTCGTAAACACAGGTTTCGACAGCATTTTAGAGAATTTGCGCTCACAGATAGAACTTTCTTACCTGAATTTTTCTTCAGATGTTAATGAAAGCCTTACAGAAAATCATGACAATTACCTTCAGCTTAATGATGCTTATAAAGATTTGACAGCCAAATTTACAAAAGTTGAGGAAGTTATAAATGACCTTAACCAGAATCAAATCGGGGTCATGACATCTACCATAACAACAATAGAACAAAATATTGCAAATAATTTCGATAAAACAAATGAACTTCTTGAAAATTGGAAAACAGATCTGAAAAAACTTGAAGAAAAAACTGATTCAGGTTTCATGGCTACAGAACGCACGCTTGACAGCATACTTAAACATCTGAACAGCCTTAGCCACAACTCCAATCTTAAAGAATTAAAAGAAGAGTTTCTTTCAAAATTTGACTACTTTGATTCTGAAGTAACATCAAAATTGAAAGTAATCAATGATGAACTTGACAATGGCAACCAAACTTCATCTGCAGCTTTGAAAAAATTACAACAACTGCTGGACGAAGTAAATTCCAAAGTTGATGTTCTGGCTCTTTCTGATTCTTCAGAAAGAATTGAAGATTTAATGCAATCACTTCAAGAAAAAATAGATATTCTGGCAGCTTACGGCGAAAAAGAAAAAGTCGAAGAAATGTTGAATGCACTCCATGATAAAGTTGATGTTCTGGTTATGTCGGACAGCGCAGAAAAACTTGAAGAACTTGAAGACATTATAAAATCTCTACATGATAAAATAGATGTTCTCACATTTTCAGACAGTGAAGAACACATAGAAGAACTGGTACAATCACTCCATGATAAAGTAGATATCATTGCAACTTCAAGCGGGGAAGGCCGTATTGAAGAATTAGTACAATCACTTCATGATAAAGTAGATGTATTGGCTCTTTCTGATGACAATGAAGTGATGAACGAAATTCAAAGTATAAAAGAACTTATCTTTGAAGAACGCAAACAATTTGAAAAATTCGGAACAACAGAAAAAGCTCAAAATGTCGATAGATACCTTGAAAAACTTCTGTCAGACCTTTCAACCGTAGAAGAAAGAATCAATGGACTGGATATTGACAAGAATGCAAGTGATATAAAAGATTCAGTGATGAATGCTCTGCTTTCTGTAGCAGATCAAATTACCTTCGCCGAAGAAACCGAAGAAATAAAAGGATTTGTAGAAGAAAGAACAGAAGAAATTAACAAAAATCTTCTTGATGTAAAAAAACAACTGAGCAGTATTGCAAGCAGTTCTGACTCATGGGATTACACATATACAATGCAGGATATTGAATCCGACATTGCAAAACTCAGAATTATTCTGAATGACATTTCAACCTCGTCATCTAAAGAAGATATAAGTGAAATTTCACAGAATATGCACAAAATTGCGGCCTCTGTAAATTCACTTCACAGCAGCCTGACGGAAGAACAGATACTTGAATTAAAAAACAATATCGAAAAAATTAATGAAGATGTATTGAGTTTGAGTTCAAGAACAAACAAACTTCTTCTGACTTCAGATGAATCCTATCGTGCGCTCACTGACGGACTTGATGAATTCAGCAAAGTAACTAACCAGCTTCAAAAAAGAATAGATATTCTTGACAACAACAGCATGAATGAAGTTATCGAGAAAAAGCTGGACAATATCAATGATGCTGTAACAATGTCAGCCAATGCCGACAACATTATGCGTCAGGTTATGATGTATTTAGGCGAATGGATTGACGATGCAAGCGAAAAACTTGAAATTATTTCAGCAGACACTTCAAATCTTTCAGTTATCAATTCTGAAATTTGTCTTTTGAAATCAATGGTTGATAATAAAGAGATTGTTGATTCTCTGGAGAAAAAATTCAATGAACAGCAAAATAAAATTGATATGCTAGAACAGAAGCTTGATACAATTCTAAATGCAATTAATAACACTTCTGTACAAAATTCAACACTGGAAGAAAAACTTAACGAAAAAATGAAAAAACTTGATGACAAAATAAACAAACTTTCCAAAGGAATAGAAAAGCTGACCTCATATGTTGACGAAGACTAGATTAATAAAAGATTTAAAAAAGATTTTACCCCGCGAGGATCTGTTGACAGACCTTGAAGAGCGATATGCCTACAGTCAGGATGCGGCAAACACACCTGATATAAAACAAATTGCAGATGCCGTTGTCTTTGCAAAAACAATTGAGGAAGTGCAGAAGATTGTAAAGACAGCCGCAAAACATAAAATACCGATAATCTGCCGAGGTGCAGGCACAAATGTTGTCGGTGCATGCGCAGTAGAACATGGCGGAATTATTTTAAATTTTTCAAAGATGAACAAAATCCTTGAAATAAACCGCCAGAATATGACAGCACGAGTTCAGCCTGGAGTTATTGTCGGCGAACTTCAAAAACAAGCAGAGGCACTCGGGCTTTATTACCCGCCGGATCCATCCAATCTGGCAGTTTCCACAATCGGAGGAAGTATTGCACAATCATCAGCAGGTGCCAGAACCTTCAAATACGGCTCAACAAAAGATTACATACTTGATATGAAAGTTGTGATGGCTAACGGAGAAATCTTACAGACCGGCTCAAACACAATTAAAAATGCAACAGGGTATAACTTAGGCAGTCTTTTTATCGGAAGCGAAGGGACCCTCGGAATTGTGGTCGAGGCAACAATAAAACTTATCCCGAAACCTCAAACCAGACAGGTTATAATGGCTTATTTTGACAGAATAAGCGAAGCTGTTGATGCTGTAGACACAATTATTGAACAGCAAATATACCCGACAACCATTGATTTTATGGACAGAAATGCAATAAGAACTGTTGAAAAATTCTATCCTTCAGGCCTGCTGACCGATAAAGAAGCAGCCTTGATTATAGAAGTTGACGGGTTTGAGGCAGCCGTGGAATATCAAAAAAATATCATTCTTTCAATTTTACAAAAGGCAAAAGCTTCAGCAATTCAAAGTTCTTCAACAGAAGAAGAATACAACCATATCTGGCAAGCAAGACGCTCGTCAATGGGAGCCTGTGCAAAACTCAAGCCTAATGTTACGACTGATGATGTCATAGTCCCCCGCCAGAATCTTGCAAAACTTGTTCTCGGCATCAGGAAAATTTGCGAAAAATATAACCTTGAAGTTTGTATGGTCGGACACGTCGGCGACGGAAGCGTTCACCCGCAGATTCCGATAGACTACAGAGATGAAGATGAATACCGCAGACTTAAAAAAGCAAAATCTGAAATTTATGATCTTACCTCAAAACTCGGCGGGATTTTATCAGGCGAACACGGCATAGGTTCTCTCAAAAGAGATTACATTCCTCTGGTCGTGAACCCGCTGGCACTTGAATACATGAGAACTATCAAGAAAACTTTTGACCCCGATAATATCTTAAATCCGTACAAAATCTTCTGATTTAAAAAGTTATTCTAAAATCTCATTCAGTTTTCCGCTTTTGTGCAAAGCTTCAAGATCAGTATATCCGCCGACATAATGTCCGTTTATTATGATTTGAGGCACTGTCTGAATTTTTTTGTCGTATTTTGATGACAACTCTTCGCACATTGGGTCAAAATCGTTATCAACATTATGCTCTGTGTAATCTAACTTAAGCATCTGCAAAAGTTTTTTAGCCTTGATACAGTAAGGACAAGTATTTGATGTATAAATATCTATATTATTCATAAAGTTCCTCCTGTTGTCTTATTAAACCATTTTTTCATAAACTTTGTCAACATAAGTT
>CALUTA010000117.1 GCA_944323585.1 Candidatus Gastranaerophilales bacterium | reverse complement strand
GTTTACGGAACAATCGGAGCATTTGCTGTTTTAATGGTCTGGCTTTACTACACTTCAATGCTGATTCTTGTAGGCGGAGAGATAAACTCACAGATTTACAACAGGTTATCTGCCAAGGCCGAAGAAATCAAAGCTGACTTTGCAAGGCTGAAGAAACCGGGAACTTAAACGATTGTGTAAATCCCCTTATGATGTTAAATCCGGAATTTTGATAATTTGGACAATGTAACGAAATGTAAATATAAATTCCAAAAAGCCTGAAACTCTTCTATAATCTGCTATAGGATAGGATAGGATGGGGTGGCGGAGTATCAATTTTCTATTCGATATCTACTTTATATATATAGTAAATATCGAAAAGGAGCAGAGTTATACCTATGTGGCAAAATATAAACTCATCAGTTTATTAATAATGGTTACAACCGCTATACACAAACTTTTGTCAGCAGTAATCATAATAATGCTATTTTTAACAACTGCATTTTCCCTCAAATGAACTTGCAGCAATTAGGCGGTTATGAATTTTCTGCACAGAACTTTACCGGATTTATGCCAGTCCCTCAGGTACAATCAGGATTTTGGGGCAGCGGATTCGGAATGTTTTTAGCACAGATGTTCAATCTGCAAACTTCCCAGCCTGCAGTTAATGCACTTGCAATGTATAACACCGCCGGGATTAACCCCGCCGCTATTCAGTCTATGCAAAATCCGTTTTTAACACAAAATAATCCGCAGACTTCAAAAACGGTTCCCGTGCATCAGGCCGCACAAAATGCCGTAGACATTATTACTCAAAACTTCGACTCTCTTGGACTTCCAGAGGAAGCTAAATCATACCTTTCAAATATCGAATTTAAAAACGAACCTTTCGGAACCGCAAGAGCGGACATTACAAACGGAAAAATAATTGTAAACACAAACAACAGCAGTGTAAATCCTACTGATATGGTTAAACTGCTTATACACGAAAGCCTTCACTGTGTGAATAAATCGCCTTTTTCATCGCTGGAAGAAGAATTCAACTGTGAAAAAACTGCAATTCAAGCAACAGCACAGCTTATCGAGGCCGGTGAGCTTGATGATTTTGAGATATACAATCATTCAATGAAAGAACTCGGAGCACCGGAAAACGAAAATATGCTGGATGCTTCTTTAAAATCATGGCTTAATGCAGGGGGCTATGACAACAGGATTTTAGACAGAGAAGGCAACGTAAACATCGAACAATACGAAATTCGCAGCGGAGATGTGATACGGATTAACGGCAGGGAATGCGGCACAGTCGGTGAGTATTTCCTTGAAGGTATGCAGAGCAGCAATATTTGCCAGCTTTTTACAGTAGATGACCGCAATAACCCGAACACAAAAGGCACTGTTGTATTTGACAATACAACCCAAACGGCCGAAGAACAGCAAAGATTTTTGCAAAACACAAATAATCCGCAAAAAATCGAAATCATCCGCAACGGCGAAGTGATTTGCACTGGAACCGTGTACAATTCTATGGATTTTTAGAAAAATTATCCGGATTTTATATCTTATGCGTGATCAGTGCATAAATATCGTTGAAGATTACAAAAATCATAAGCGCAATCAGGAATAAAAATCCTGCTGTGCCGATTTTTTCGATAATTTCTTCCTCCAGCGGTTTTCCTCTGAGTTTTTCAAGAATCAGGAACAACACATGCCCGCCGTCAAGCGCCGGTATCGGAAGGAAATTCACAATCGCAAGGTCAAGCGAAATCAAAGCCGCAAGAAGTATACCTGAGAAAATTCCCTCATCCTGAATTTTATCGCCGCCGATTTTGGTGATAAGAATTACCCCGTGAAGGTCGTTAAGCGGAACTTTGCCTGTAAATATCTGTTTTAAGCCGTAAAGGAGCATATATGTGTTGTCATACAGGTATTTGTTACTGCCTGCAACAATTGATTTGAAGTCTTTTGTCGGAATTATAATCTCATTTGCGCAGTATTCAACCCCGATAAGCCCGTCTTTGTTTGAATAAACAGGATTTAATTTTACGATTTCTCCGTTTCTTTCAACGGTAATATTTATAGGGTGAACATTGTCAGAAATTGCATAAGCCACGTCATTAAGAGTTATTGTGCCGTCTGATAGAAAATATTTTCTGCCCTCAATCTCATCCCTCAATTTTTTCTGGCTGTCGCTTAATGGAATTTCATTGTCTTTATATTTTTCAATCCCGATAATCTGATCTCTGTTCAAATTTATCTGAGGTTCTGTCCCGACTGAAGGAATCTGAACCATTACATCTTCAGGAATGATTTCATCTTCTTTGAAAGCAGGGTTGAGTTTCTTAAGTTTTTCCGTATTTTCGCCGATATATGCTCCGTCAGCTTTTCCGTCAAATTTGCTGCTCAATTTTGCAAATGCCATAAGCCCGTATGGAGTGTTAATTTCAGAACCGTTAATCTCTATAATTCTGTCACCTTTTTGAAGCCCTGATTTCCATATAGCCTCGGATTTTTCGGCAACAATATTTTTAACAGTCACAGTATATTTTCCGCTCGGAAGCTGTCCCCATAATGCCGCTGTCAAAAACACAAGCACAAAAGCACACACAACATTTGCAAAAACACCGGCCGATACAACTATCAAACGCTGATACACAGGTCTGTTTAAAAATCTGTCAGGTGAATCCGCAGGCAAATTTTCATCCTTTTCATCATCAGGAAAAGCAACATAACCGCCTAACAGAAAAGCATGTACAAGAACAGTGACATCACCGATTTTCTTTTCCCACAGAGTCGGCCCGATTGGAAGCCCGAACCCGAACTTTGCAACCTTCATCTTAAACATTTTGGCCGCCAGAAAATGCCCTGCCTCATGCACCAGTATCAGTACACTCAAAAGAAGTATCATCAAAATTATAGACATATTTCCCCTTTAAATCTTTAAATAATCTCTCTTTTTTGTAAATGATATAATTTATATTAACATAAAAATAAAAAATATTACGTTCAAAGACAATACTGCAACAAACAGTTATTATTTATATATACTGATTTGCACAAATTGTATTTTTATTTTATAATTGAAACACTTATCCGGCTTTTTTATTCAGCCAAAGCAAAAAAATAAACAAAGGAGTAAGAAATGGCTCAACAATTTAATGCACAAAATATTAAAAAAAGAACATCTCTTCTTGTATTTTTAAAAGGTTCAACAGCACCGTTAGTGCTCTATGTTGAAAATCCCGAAGCAATGTATGAAGAGTTAAAAATAGCAATGAAAAGTCCAACCCCTTCATTTATTGAAAAAGATACAACAGGTCCTTTAAAGAAAGTATGCTTTATCTCAAATCAAATTGCCTCTCTTGCTTTGCAGGAAGAACAGTATATGTAAACAGAAGGTTAATCAATGCATTTAACAGTTTCTATTGAAGATATTGAAAATTCACAGGACAAAACGCTTGATTGCAAGTTTGAAGACACTATTGAAGGTATCACTTCAAAAGGTCCGGTAAAAGCCGATTTGAAAATAAAATCTCTGGGTGATTTTATTGAAATTACCGGAACTGTCAGCTGTACTCTTGTTTTAGAATGTGATTTATGCCTGAAAGAATTTGATTATGCACTCAATTTTGAAATAGACGAAACTTATGCAAAATACGCATTGATGGACGACTACGGTCAGGAAACCGAACTTAAAGAAGGACAATTCATTACGGATTTGAACGGAGAAGATAAAATCGACATTTATGACTTATTGTATCAATCTGTAATATTAAATATACCAAATAAAAAAGTTTGTGGTATAAATTGTAATGGAGATAAGTTTTTGAAAGAAGAAAATTTATCGGATCCAAGAATGGATGTATTTAAAAACATTCAAATCGACAGGAAATAAACCTGTAATCCAAAAGTCTGCAAGGCTTTTGGATAAAAAGGAAATATAAGTAGTAGTAAAAAATAAAAAGGAAAAAGAAAAATGGCAGTACCTAAGAAAAGAACAGGACATTCAGCACAAGGTAAAAGAAGAAGCAACTGGAAAGCAACAAGACCGGAGCTTACAAAATGCCCTAATTGCGGCGAACCGGTATTAACTCACACAGTCTGCACAGCTTGCGGTACATACAAAGGTAAACCCGTAAGACTTAAAGACAGAGTTGAAGAAGTTAAAGCTGAAGAAAAGAAACCGGCAAAAAAATCAACTAAAAAGGCTGTAAAAGCAGAAAAAGCAGAAGAAACGAAAGCAGAAGAAGTTGTAGAAGCAAAAGAAGAAGTTTCTGCAGCAGAAGCAGAAAAAACAGAACCGGCTGAAGAAACTTCCGAAACAGAAGAAAAATAACTAACATTACGGATGGCTGATAATAATCAGCCATCCGGTCATAAAACCGTTAAACTTGAGAAGACTTTGAGAGGGAAATATGACAAGAATAGCAATTGATGCAATGGGCGGAGATCATGCTCCGCATGAGATAGTAGCAGGTGCAGTTTGGGCTGCGCAGGAATATGGTGTGGCTCTTGAATTAGTCGGAAAACAAGACCGAATAGAACAGGAATTGGATAAAATTTCGCATGAAGGTTTTTATTCTGATTGCGGAAAAGCCGGCAAGCAATATCGTGTAAAAATTGATACATCAAAACTTGATATAAAAATTACCCATGCTTCCGAAGTAATAGAAATGGGAGAAGCCCCCGGACAGGCAATCAGGAAAAAGAAAAAGTCTTCAATAGTCTTAGCGGTAGACGCAGTAGCCCACGGAAGTTCTGACGCAGTAGTAGCAGCCGGCTCAACCGGAGCCGCAATGGCATCAAGCTTGTTTGGTTTAGGCAGAATTCCCGGAATTGACAGACCAGCAATCGCCGTAACACTTCCGACAATCAAAAAACCGATTGTTGTGATAGATGCAGGAGCAAACAGCAATTGTACACCTGAAATGCTTTATCAATTTGCAGT
>CALUTA010000116.1 GCA_944323585.1 Candidatus Gastranaerophilales bacterium | reverse complement strand
GTCAAGAGAGCCTTCTTATCATCTCATGTGCTTCTTCAAAATCAGGGAAAATTTCAACGGCTTTTTCCAGCTCTGCAAGCGCAGATTCTTTGTCATTCATCCCTTCAAAACACTTTGCACGATTAAGCATAAGATTAATATTACCGGGATTTGTTTTTAAGAGATTTTCAAAAATAACATTTGCCTGCCCGAAGCTGCCAAGTTCCATATAGCAAAAACCAAGCAAGTTTTCCACATCCTCAATTTTTTCTAATTCGTAAGATTTGATGAGAAACTCTTTTGCGCCCTCATAATCTTTCATAACAAATCTTACTTTACCTGCAATATAAAGCATAAAAGCATTGTGCACAGAATGGGCAATTGCATGGTTAATTTGCTCCAGAGCTTTTTCGTAATCATTTGTGTGGAGCTTATTCAGAGCGGAAAATGCAAGAGCTTCGGTATTTTCGGGTTCAATTTCCAGAGCTTTTGCATACATTTCGTCAGCTTTTTGAAAATCGGTTGTTGCATGAAGATAGTTTGCGTATTCAAATACTATACTGAAGTTGTCAGGTGCAATTTTGTATGCTGTTTCAAATTCATCTTTCGCATAATCAAAAAGACGTTTACTGAGATAAATTACACCGAGGTCTTTATGAGCCTGCGCATGGTCGGCATTTAGTTCTATAACTTTTTTCAGAATTTTTTCTGCCTTGTCAGTGTCGTTTGTCATTATGCAAATATGTGCAAACTCATAATACAAATCGACATTTACATTTCCCTGCATAAGAATTTTTTCATAAATTTCTTTTGCCTGAACGGGCTTTTTAACCTTGACATAAAGGTTTGCAAGCTTCTGGGCCATACTGACGGATTTCGGATTAAGCATAACAAGATGTGCAAGAATTCCGATAGCATAGTTGTAGTCGCCTTTTAATTCATAACAGCAGGCAAGATTGTATTGATAAGTATCTTTTTCGGGATGATGACTTATGAGTGTTTTGTAGTGGTTAATTGCGCTGTCGTATTTTCCGCATTTGGTTTCGGAAAGCGCAAGTGCAATAAGATAACTGTCCTCGGGCTCGATTGCATATGCTTTTTCAAAGTATTCGCAAGCTTTTTTATGTTTATTTTTCAGCTGCAAAATTGAAGCGATATTAAAATAAGTGATTGAATTGTCCGGATCTAATTCACTTGCTTTCACGAAGTTTTTGTAAGCTTTGTCGAGTTTGCCGATTGTGATGTAAGAGGTTCCGAGATTGTTATACAGCTGCGAATGCTCGGGGTTTAATTTAAGAGCCTTTTCCAGATACTCAACACTGTCTTTAAAATTTTTCATAGACATATAAGCCGTGCCGATTATGTAATAAAGCGTGTAGTCCTCTTTTTCAAGTTCAAGTGCTTTTTTGGCAAGTTCAATGGCATTTTCCGGCTCTTCGCATCTCACGTAAAGCACGCAAAGATTTTTGTATGCATCAATAAAATTTTCTCTTAATTCAATAACCTTTTGATATGCGGCTTTAGCGTGGATTACATCATCAAGATTGTCGTAGCAGTTTGCAAGGTAAAACCAGCTTGAGGCATCCTCCGGATCATATTTTACAACTGTTTCGAAATTACTCTGACCTTCCTTGTATTTCTCCAGATTTACGTTGCAAAGCCCGAGAAGTTTAAGTGCTTCCGTTTCTTTCTCTTCGTCAAGATTGTACTTTTCCAATTCCGCTTTTGCTTCTTCAAACTTCTTTTCAACAACAAGCTGATTTATTTCATCTAATTTCTTCTTATCCATAGTTTTATTATAATATAAAAATTTTAAAATCCATTCTCTGACAAAATCATTATATACACTGGACAAAATGACTGAAAGTATGGTATAATAAAGTTGCAGCCTTATCAGTAGAATATCAAATGTTGTCCCTTAAAAACAATGAAAGGGACAAAAAATGGGAAAATCATCAAAACCCGCATATTCAAGCGGTGTAGTTACAATTAACGGAGAAGAAAAAGCTTCTCAATACAAAAACGGAAATACTGTTTATTCCAATTACAATATGTCTGACGCAGAAAAGAATATTTATGACTATGCGCAGAATTCTTTTCTTGAAAATCTTCCAAAAGTAAATGTATTTTCGGAAGACACGCAAAAACAGATGCAAAATCAGCTTAATGCATACACACAGAAAGGTATTGACACAATTAATGACATTTACACTCCGATGCTGAATGATATGAAAACGGATATTGCTTCCCGTTTCGGCAACTTTGACAACTCAATCTTTATGAACAACCTTAACAGCATTGAGTCAAACAGAGCCGACGCTATGAACTCTCTCACACAGGATATTCTGGCAAAACAAAATGAACTCATAAATGATGAATTGAATAAACGTTACAATTATCTTGATTTCTTAAACGGAATTCAAAACCAGACGACCGCAAACATTTTGAGCTATATGCAGCAGGCGGCGAACAACAGCAATTCCGGAAACTCATACAACAACAGCAACTATTCAAGCGGCTACGGAGTCGGAGATTACGCAAGACTTGCCGCAAGCCTTGCTTCAACGTTATTCACCAGAAGATAGTTCTTTCTTTTTATTTTTTCGGTTATAAAATAGAACGGGCTTACTTGTGAAGTCCGTTCTTTTTTGTGTATAATCAGGTTATGAATATTTTACAGGAATTTGACACAATAGCAGCAATAGCAACACCTCTGGGCACAGGCGGAGTCGGAGTAATCAGAATTTCAGGCGGAAAAGCTTTTGAGATAATAAACAAAATTTTTTCAAAACAAACGCTTGAATCAGGACGGATTGCGCACGGCTGGATTACGGACGGAGATAAAAAAGTTGATGAAGTGCTTGTTCTTCCGTTCAAAAACCCGCACAGCTACACAGGCGAAGATGTTATTGAAATCCACTGCCACGGCGGGGTGAATGTTGTAAAAAATATTCTCTCGCTTGTACTCCAAAACGGCGCAAGAATTGCCGAAAGAGGGGAATTTACCAAACGGGCATTTCTGAATAAAAAAATGGATCTTTCGCAGGCAGAGGCGGTTGCGGATTTAATCCACGCAAAAACCAGAAATTTTGCAATGCAATCCGCTAAAAATCTTTCCGGAATTCTGAGAGATAAAATCCTTGAGATTAAAGGCGGTATTTTTGAAACTTTATCAAGAATAGTTGCCGGCATTGATTTTCCTGAAGATGTTGCCGAGCCGGAATATTCTTATCTTATAGAAAGCTTTGAAAAATCTCTGGCAGAAATTGATAAAATCCTGTCCTGCGCCCGCTCATCAAACATAATGCGCCAGGGGATAAAAGTTGCAATAGTCGGACGCCCGAATGTCGGCAAATCATCACTTTTCAATTCACTGTTGAATGCAAACAGAGCAATCGTAACAGACATTGCAGGCACTACGCGGGATGTAATTAAAGAAACGCTTGACCTTGATGTTGCAGTCACACTTATTGATACAGCTGGCATAAGGGATTCTGATGACGTCGGAAAAGTCGAAGAAATCGGAATTGAATTTTCCAAACAATCAGCGGACGAAGCCGACCTTGTAATCTTTCTTTATGATGCCTCTGCAGGGCTTACTGCTGAAGACAAAGAGATTTTTGAACTTGTCAAACACAAACCGCATCTTGAAGTTGCAAACAAATGCGATCTTATAGATAACCGCAATAAAGGCATCATATACATTTCGACCAAAACAGGCGAGGGGATTCAAGAACTTCGGGAAATGATTAAGAATACAGTCTGCAATTTTTCGCTGGAAGACACCGAATACATAACAAACGAACGTCAGGTTGACTGTCTGAAAAAATGCCGTGAAAGTTTAATCAGAGCGTTAGAGGCCGCAAGAATCGGCGAACTTCAGGATTTGATTTCTATTGATTTAAAATCTGCCCTTCTGTTTCTGGACGAAATTACGGGAGAAGTAATCACCGACGACATTTTGAACAATATTTTTGACCATTTTTGTATCGGGAAATAACCAGATGGCATATACACACCGTCTTGCAGCGTTCAGCGTCCTTTAAGTACAGCAAGCTTGCCGCATCAATACTGAAAATATTTGTCAAAATCCACGTCGTCAAAACTGCATAGAAGTTTAAAAACTTCGTCGTGCTCATCCATTCTCTGGAAACTGTAATTATCAAACTTCCAATACTTCGGGTTGATACCCTTAACCTGCACAATACCTGCATCTTTCAAAACGGTAAGCTTCTTTTTCACGATTTCCAATGGCAAATCCACCATTTTGGCAAGCTCAACCGCTGTCACGCCTTCTTCTTTTGATCCCTTTTCGGGAGTCATAAACATCAATTCAAGTCCGACGGCGCGCAAATCTTTATCTTCATTTTCGGGCAGATAGTCGTACATAATTCTATTTTACCCGAAACAATTTATTTTTATATCATATTTTTGAATTAATTAGGCAAATTGCAGTAGGTTGGGCTGAAAGCCCAATAAACAAGCTAATTAGACATTATACTGGATTGCTTCGCTCTGCTCGCAATGACAGAAAATGTTCCCTCTCCCCTTGTGGGAGAGGGTGGCACGAAGTGTCGGGTGAGGGGTTAAATTTGTTGAAAAGAAGTAGGTCGGATTTACTAATCCGACATTTTATCTCGGATGTAACTCCAACAATGAAGATTTTAAATTATTTGGGTGACTCAAGCCTGATAATTTTTATTATAAATTATGTTCATTCTTTTCTTTTGTTGCAGTGCAAAACGGATTGTCGGCAGAGGGCGGAACGGTCAAGGCGAAGAGCCTTGCCGAGTAGACCCGTTTAATGCCGACAACCAAGCGGAGAAAAGAATGAACCAAGAAAAGAAAACATGCGTCCAAAAAGCATCTCTAAAGCTCAACCTTAGGCTCGCAAACTCACTTCGCTCAAACAGTGCTCGCCCTGTTATTGTTTCGCTAAGAGATGCTAATTAATATTTTTGTTAACTTTTGTTGGGCTGAAAGCACAACCTACAAGCTTCTACTTTGTATTAACATCAAATAATTGCTCAAATTTTATATTCAATGCCTTTAAAAGCGGGAC
>CALUTA010000115.1 GCA_944323585.1 Candidatus Gastranaerophilales bacterium | reverse complement strand
CCTTCTTTCATCATAGGACATGCTGTCAGGCCTTCTGCCCCGTATTGGTCGGCAAGTTCTTTATCTAATGTTGTTTTTAAAACTGTTATTTTAACTTTTTTCATAAAACTTTTTCCTTTTATATTTTTTTGAATATCAGTGATGTATTCACACCTCCGAAGGCAAAGTTGTTTGACATTACAATTTTGTTGTTCATTTCAACCCCTTCTTTTTTAATATAACCAAGAGGAGCACATTTTTCGTCAACTTCATTAAGGTTCAGCGTCGGATGATACCAGTTGTTGTTCATCATCTCAATTGACATAATAGCTTCTATTGAACCGCAGGCGCCAAGGGTGTGGCCTGTGTAACTTTTCAGAGAACTTATCGGAACGGGTCTGTTGAAAACTTTGTAAGTTGCAGTTGTTTCGGCTGGATCTCCCTGAATTGTAGCTGTTCCGTGGGCATTCACATAGCCGATTTCATCAGGAGAAATGTGAGCATATTTCAGTGCCTCAAGCATTGCATTTCCCATAGTTTCGGGGTTCGGGTTTGTGATGTGCGTGCCGTCGGTTGTGTTTCCGTAACCTATTATTTCTGCATAAATTTTTGCACCCCGTTTTTTGGCGTGTTCGTATTCCTCAAGAATTAAGGTTCCGGCACCTGCGCCTATTACAAGCCCGTCACGATTTTTGTCGAAAGGTGAGGGGGTGAGTTCAGGTGTGTCATTTTTTAAGCTTGTGGCATATAGGGTGTCAAATATTGCAATATGTGTCGGCTGAAGTTCTTCGGCTCCGCCTGCTATCATAATGGTTTGATATCCGTCTTTAATGGCTTCGTACCCTGCGCCTATTCCCATTGAACCCGAGGTGCAGGCTGTGGATGTCGGAATCAGTCTTCCTTTTGTTTTAAAATAAAGTGAAATATTCACGGCTGCCGTCTGGGACATCATTTTTACGTAAGAGCCCGAATTAAGGTTTCTCACTTCTTTGTCAACCTGCATTGCGTAAAAATCAATAAGTGTTGTGATTGAGCCTGATGATGAGCCGTAGGAAACGCCTGTTTGACCGTTTGATATTATTTCGTCGTGCAAAAGTCCGGCATCTTCAAGAGCTTTTTCTGTTGTTGCAACGCTCATCACTGCGATTTCGCCCATTGTACGTGTAACTTTTCTGGTAAAGTGCTCAGGAACGACAAATCCGTCCACAGGCACAGAAAGTCTTGTATTCAGTTTTTTGTATTGCTCAAGTTCCGGAGTATAGCGGACACAGTTTTTGTAAGTTTTTAATCTTTCAAAGGCGCCTTTTACGTCGCAGCCTAACGGACTTGCAAGAGCCATTCCTGTTACAACAACCCTTCTCATTGATAAAGCCCTCCGTTTACGGAAATAACCTGTCCTGTTATGTAGGAGGCATCTTCACTCATAAGATAATTTACGAGGCTTGCGACTTCTTTCGGGGTGCCGAAGCGTTTCATAGGTATCATTTTCTTTAGTTCGTCCGCCGGCAAATCTTTTGTCATATCTGACTCGATAACTCCGGGTGCAACACAGTTTACGGTAATTCCACGTTTTGCAAGTTCAAGGGCTAACGCTTTTGTTGCGCCGATAATGCCGGCTTTTGATGCACTATAGTTTACCTGTCCTTTGTTTCCGCTAAGACCCGAAATCGATGACATTGTGACAATTCTTCCCCTTATTCTTGAAGATATCATCGGCATAACTACAGGTTTTAATACATTATAAAAACCGCCGAGGTTCGTGTTTAAAACATCATCCCACTCGTTATCTTCCATTGCAGGAAAAACATTGTCTTTTGAAATGCCTGCATTCAAAACAACTCCAAAATAACAGCCGTTTTCTTCTATATCTTTTAAGAGTATTTTTTTGCATTCTTCTCTGTTTGAGATGTTAAATTGTAAAATCCTGCACTGTCTGCCGAGCGTTTGAATCTCTTTTAAAATTTCTTCAGCTTTTTGGATATTCCTGTTGCAGTGCAATACAATATCATACCCGTTTTTTGCAAGATATATTGCAATTTCTCTTCCTATTCCACGGCTTGAGCCTGTTACTAATACATTTTTAGACATTCAGCATCCCTATAAGATTTATCGCATTTGAGGGCATATAAGCGTTTATAACCGCTTCTGCGCATACCTCTTCTTCATTATAAATTAAACACTCAAACGAAACAAGTTCCTCGCTGGAAAATACTTCTTTTGCTTCAACACGGTATTCTTTGCCGTTTTCAAAACGGTCTATGTAAGTTTCGTAAAGTCTTGAGCCAAGTAAAAATCCTATTTTCGGAGGCTTTTTGTTGTTTTGAAAATAGGAGTAGCATCCGATTGTCTGGGCCATAAATTCAATACCTGTTATTGCCGGCAGTCCGTTAATTGTTTTGTCAAAAAACATTTTGTCTTCGTAAATTCTGACTATTGTTTTGACGGTATGGTTTTCAAGATTGCAGTCAAGAATTTCGTCGATAAGAATTATCGGGTGGTTGTGAGGAAGAACTTTTTCCAAATCATATTTTTCCATTATTCCCTCCCTAATATCATCACGGCATTTGTTCCGCCAAAGCCGAAAGCATTACATAATACATTTTTTATATTTTTATCAGCCGGTTTTGTCACAAGATTTATCTGCGGAAGTGCGTAATCGTACTCTCCGTCATATACGTGCGGAAGAAGTTTGTTATTTTTTATGCTGTGACAGCAAAGGGCTGTTTCTATTGAGGCAGCAGCACCTAGGCAGTGTCCTGTAATAGCTTTTGTTGCGCTTGCCTCTACACAGCAGCCAAAGGTATTATAAATCGCATTTGCTTCCATAAGGTCATTTGTTTTTGTGCCTGTACCGTGAAGGTTTATGTAGTCTATTGCATCAGGAACAAGGTTTGCTTCTTCAAGTGCAATTCTTATTGCCCGTTCGGCTTGAATTCCTTTCGGGTCTGGGGTTGCTGCATGGTATGCGTCTGAAGTTTCGCCGATTCCTTTTATCTCAATGCCGTAAGAAGCATTTTTTTCTACGATAAACATTGCCGCACCTTCGCCAAGATTTATTCCGTTCCTGTTCTTTGAAAACGGGTTTGTTCTTTTATCTGACAGAATTTCGAGTGAATGAAATCCGTATATCGGAAGTTTTGAAAGAGCATCTGTTCCGGCAACAATTACGGCATCGCAAATGTCGTTATTCAAAAGTTTTCTGGCTGCTGAAAAGACTTTTATGCCTGAGGAGCAGGCTGTTGAAACGCTTTCATAGAAACTATCAAGACCAAGATGATTTTTAATAAATTCAGCGGGATTTCCGATTTCAAAATGCTTTTTGTTTTTTGATTTTTCATACTCTTCAATGCCTGAATTTGTTGTTGCAACGACTACTCCTATTCTGTCTTTTGAATATTTCGAGAGGAGTTGTTCAATTTCAGGGCGCATATTATTCATAACATTTAAAAGAAGCCGGTTTACCCGCAGATTGTAGTCAGTTTCCTGAATTTCAGGCAATTCGGCGGTAACTTTTCCAAAATAAAATGTACAATCCGGCAAAAAATCCGTGTCAGGAGTTAAAAATTCATTTGAAGCTTTTAAGGCATTTTGAAAAATCTCATCCATATTGTTGCCGAGATTGCAGATTGCTTCATAACCTGTAATGTAAATTTTATTTTGCATTTTCTCTCCGAATATATTACTATGTTAGCATGAATGAAAAATTTTTCATATATAAGTCATCTTATATTAAAAATGAAAAACCGGATTTGTCTTTTGTGCCGATGATGGCAAGAAGAAAATTGAGTACAATCGCCAGAATTACTTTTGCTTTGTTGAATGACTGTTATGCTGAACCTGATATCAATCTTGTTTTTGCTTCTCAATTCGGTGAATTTGACAGGCTGGAGGCTTTGATTTCGCAGTATACTGATGAAAAAGAAGTTTCGCCGATTTCGTTCGGGTCATCTGTTCATAACGCTTCTATCGGGGCTTTTTCGCTTTTCAAGGGGATTAAAAATAAATATAATGCGGTTTCGGCGGGTGTAAACAGTCTTTCTAACGGTTTTTTGGAAGCTGTTTTGGATCAGGAAAAAACTCTTTTTTGTTATGCGGACACGTTGCCCGAATTAAGAGGGGCGGCTTGTCTTATCGGTAAGGTGCCGTCAGAAGGTGCGGATGAAATTGAATTTATCCCTGAAAAAAATGATTGTAATAAAGATGAGTTTGTAAGATTTGTCAGGTTTTTAAACAAGGAAAACAGCGAATTTATTTCACCTGTCTACACTCTTCGGAGGCTGAAATGATACGGATTTTGCGCTCTTTGCTTGCAATTTTTTGTTTTATTCTTTTCGGAACAGGTGCAGGAGTTATAAGTTTTGTTATTTTTCCGTTCATCAGCCTGACAAAAACAAAAGAAAAACAAAAGGAAGCATATTCTGAAGTTATCAGAAAAGCGTGGAGTTTTTTTGCGTGGGTTTTGTCATTCACCGGCGTTTTGAATATCCATGTCAGCAACAGAGAGGAATTTCAAAATCTTTCCGGAAAAATCGTCGTTGCAAACCACCCGACTTTTATAGATGTTGTAATTCTTATATCTATGATTCCTAAGTCAACCTGTCTTGCCAAAAAAGAAACCCTTTCAAATCCGCTTTTCCGAAATATAGTCAAATCTATCTATATAATTAATGACATTGATCCGGACAAATTAAAACTCGATACAGACAGATATTTGAAAGAGGGGTTTAATATAATAATTTTTCCGTCAGGCACACGAACAAAACCGGGAGAAGATTTCAAGATACACAAAGGCCCTGCGGCGATTGCGCTTAATTCAGGAGTGGAAATTCTGCCGGTAAAAATCAAGACAGACTATCCGTTTTTGCAAAAAGGACAATTATTCTGTGATTTGGGTGAAAGGGTTATAAACTACACCGTTGAAACAGGCGAAATTATAAATCCCGCAGACTTTACAGCGCTTCCTGAAATCAAAGCCCGTAACGCAATTTCTGATTTGATTAAGAAAAGAATTTCTGATTAGATTTAATTATAACTTCTGTAAATTTTGGAAATATTTTTAAAGTTTACACTTTACTTTTGCCTGATTGTATTTTATTATTTAGTTGTTATG
>CALUTA010000114.1 GCA_944323585.1 Candidatus Gastranaerophilales bacterium | reverse complement strand
TGATAGTATTTTTATATGTTTACGGGAATTGTGGAAGAAACAGGCAAAGTAAAAAATTTTAACGGCAGAGAACTGGTAATTGAATGCAAAAAAGTTCTTGAAAATACTCAAATTGGCGACAGTATTGCAATTGACGGGTGCTGTCAGACGGTTGTTAATATAACTTCAAATTATTTTTCGGCTGATGTGAGTTCAGAAACTTTTTCAATTACTACTTTCAAAAACTTTAAAACCGGACAAATTGTAAATCTTGAACGCGCCTTAACTCCTTCGACAAGAATCGGCGGTCATTTTGTACAGGGGCACGTTGACGGAACAGCCGAATATCTCGGGAATATGACTTTTAAAGTCCCTGAAAATCTCGCCAAATACATTGTTTATAAAGGTTCAATCACCGTAAACGGGGTCAGCTTAACAGTTGCACAAAATGAAAATAATACTTTTTCCGTTGCAATTATTCCTCACACGCTTGAAAACACAAACCTCAAATATTTAAAGACTGGTGATTTAGTAAATATTGAAACTGATATTCTCGGCAGGTATGTTGAAAAATTTTTATATTCGCAAAATAATAATATTACGGAAGACTTTTTGAAAGAAAACGGGTTTATGTGATGAGTGAAGTAAAATTTAACACAATTGAAGAAGCTATTGAAGATTTCAAAAACGGCAAAATGATAATTGTCGCAGATGATGAAGATCGTGAAAATGAAGGTGATTTGATATGTTCAGGCCAGATGGTGACCCCCGAGATAATTAAATTTATGGCTGAAAATGCCAAAGGGCTTATTTGTCTTGCGATTTCTCCCGAACTGGCTGAAAAACTCGACCTTCCGCAAATGGTG
Organism: Candidatus Gastranaerophilales bacterium; assembly: GCA_944323585.1. Lineage (GTDB taxonomy): Bacteria > Cyanobacteriota > Vampirovibrionia > Gastranaerophilales > Gastranaerophilaceae > Scatenecus. The sequence continues at coordinate 4,273 of CALUTA010000114.1, read as the reverse complement.
GAACAAAATACTGAAGGGATGAAAACAGCCTTTACGGTAAGCATTGACGCTGCTGAAAAATATGGTGTCACAACAGGGATTTCGGCTTTTGACAGGGCCAAGACAATTGAGGTTGCGCTTGCTCCTGATGCTGTTCCGTCAGACTTAAGACGCCCCGGACATCTTTTCCCATGCGTTGCAAGAAAAGGCGGTGTTCTGCAAAGAACAGGCCACACAGAAGCAGTTGTTGACCTTGCAAAGCTTGCAGGCCATATTCCTGCAGGCCCGATGTGCGAAATTATGGGACGTGACGGACATATGGCAAAACGTGATGAACTTTTTGAATTTGCCCAAAAACACAATATCAAGTTCATTACGGTCGCGGAACTCATTGCTTACAGGCTTAAGAATGAAAAAATCGTAACCCGTGAGGCTGAAGCGCATCTGCCCACACAATTCGGCGAATTTGAAATTTACGGCTACGTAAATCATCTTACGGGTCAGGAAAGCGTTGCTCTTGTTAAAGATGACGGAAGCGACAAAATTCCCCTCATCAGGGTTCACAGCGAATGTCTGACCGGAGATATTTTCCACAGTCTTAAATGCGACTGCAACTATCAGCTTCACAGCGCCCTTAAACTCATTAACGACTACGGAAAAGGCGCCCTTATCTACATGAAAGGCCACGAAGGCCGAGGTATCGGTATTGTCAACAAAATTAAAGCCTACAAACTTCAGGAATGCGGACAGGATACTGTTGAAGCTAACCTTTCTCTCGGGTTTAAGGCTGATTTGAGAGATTACGGAATGGGTGCGCAGATAATTTCCGATCTTGGATTTAATAATTTTAACCTTATTACTAATAATCCTAAAAAAATAATAGCCCTTAAGGGCTATGGATTAACTATCCACGATATAGTAAAATTAACTCCTGAAATCAATGAATACAATAAAAAATATATGAATACAAAAAAAGAAAAAATGCATCATATGTTTTAAATAAAAAATATGAGGGGTTAACAAAAAGGAAAATTTATGACAAACAATATAGTTTATGCAACCAGACCTTTAGAAGAACAGGATTATAAAGCTTTTGCAGCAGTTTACAATGATTTTAGAAACAGAGCAATTATTGAATACAAATTTGAACTGGAACCGCTGGATTATGAAGGCTTTATTGATGCTATAGAAAAAGAACTCATTAATTGTATCGTTTTGTTTGAAGATGATATACCAAAAGCTTTTCTGGTATATACAACAGCAATTTCGGAGGCTATAGAATTGAATATTATACATTCTCTGAATATGGAAAGTATGCTTCCCAGAAGCAAGGCGCTGATTGAAGAATTTTTGAGTGAAACCCGCAACGCCAGACGTGAAAAAATAGTCTGCTACCCTATGCTTGGCTCACAAAAAACCTTAATCGGAGAAATTGCAAGATTCGGTTTTAAATTTGTCGGTATTGCAGTGTTAAGATTTATGATGAGCGGAACAAATTCACGTGATATTCTTAAATTAACTGAGCTTACAGATCTGAATTCATGCTACAGGGTTGTAAGCTGGTCTGATGAGTATTTTAACAACGCTGTAGAAATTGTCCATGATGCTTTTACAACAAGCGCAGATGCACTGTTTGACCCTAGATTTACAACCCTTGACGGTACACGTGATATCATTGACAAGATTGTTCACAATATTTATGCTGAATTTTTGCCTGAAGCCACAAGCGTGCTTATGTGCAGCGGAACCCCCGTAGGATTTTGTTTTATGAACCTTACGGGCGGACAAATTGCAAATATTCCAATTGTCGCAATTAAAAAAGAACATCAGGGAAGAGGCCTGTCCAAACATATGCTGAAAGCCTCTGTTGAACAGCTTCTCAAATGGGCAGACAGCGGAGAAAAACCTATTACGGAAGTCAACACCTGCACTGAAACCAATAATTTTCAGGCGCTCAAGATGTACAGACATCTCGGCTTCAAAGAAGATTACAACTACCCTCAATCATACCTTCCAATCAGAAAATAGACTTTTTTCACAAAATCCGTTAAAATCTATATATGGAAAACTTTAATCTTGGAAGTATGATTTCAAAATTTATCATAAACTACAAAACGGTAAAACCCGTTTCAGGAAGCGGTGTGCCGTCTTCAAATACTTCCGCTTCGGCGCAGGCCTCATCAGGTGCCTCCCAAACATCATTTAGCTCTTCAGCTTCTGCTGATATTCAGATGGGTGCGCTTTCAGGAGGCGACCGGTCAGTTTATATTAAAGACCTGATGAAATTACCCAAAAATCTTAACGAATTGATGTTTATGCTCCAGAAAAATCTTAATCAGGTGCAATTTAATAGGCTTTTTGAACAACAGCTTGCGGCAAGAAAAAACCTTCTTTCTCAAACGCAGGCACAAATTCTTGCACAGCTTCAGGGGCTTTCGACAACAGAAATTCAAACAATGCTCAAAAATCAGATGAACAGCCAGCTTGCAAATACAATAAAAAATCTGCAAATTTCGCCAAATCAACTGATAAATATTGCAGATATTGCTTCTCTTATTCAGGCAAACGGTAAAGACGCAATTACTAAACTTATTCTTGCAATGACTTCCGCCTCAAAAAGCGGTGTGAATGACCTCAGCCAGCTGAAAGACACGGCAAAACTCATCAATGCAAGTATTGCGCTTGCCTCAACCGACAATCCGGCGCAAACACTGAAAACACTTATGCTTCTTTATCTTCCGTGGCTTCCTCTGCACGAAGGCGCAGGATTTGACCTTGAGATTGAAACCGCAGCCGGAGGCGAAAACGATGACGAAAGTCTGCTTATTATAACTATTACGACTGTGAATTACGGGACTGTCACGGCCGTTCTCATTCTTGAAACTTCAAATTCAGTCCATATAAATATTGAATGCGAGGAAAGGTTCCCGAAAGATGAACTGCTTTTAAGACTGCAAAGCGAACAAAAACATTATTCAATGGAGTCCGTAATATCTTTTGACACAAAAAAATCCTCAAATAATGCCCCGAAACCCGAAGTTACGAATGCAAAAATAAACATGTCGCACACCAATGAAATCAGTCCGTATCTATTGCTTGCGGCGCATTCAATAATCCGCCACACAGTCGAACTTGACAGAAACTTCGTATAAAATCCAAACCAACTTAATCCAGCATATGTTCTAAAATTTGGGCATTATCCTGTGCCTTTTGGATTTGCTGCGCAGAAGTTCTTCTCATATAACTTCTCAGCGCTTCACGGATAAGTTCACTTCTTGTACGTTGTTCGCTGCTTGCAACTCCGTCAACTCTATTCAAAAATTCATCAGGCATTGTCACTAAAATTTTTGCCATTTTCCACTAACCCTCCATACTATAATTGTAACATATTTTAAAAATTTTGACAAGATTGCTAAGAAGTATTAACCCGATTAAACTATAGACAGAACAGAACTCTTTGCAATATCATTACGTTGTTAAGATAAGAAAGGAGTTTTAAAAAATGGACGAAAACAATTACGAAAACAGTCATGAGCACAAAGCTGAAAACTGTTTTTTATGCGGACATCCGGTTCTCCGGCACATTCTGGTCGGGATATTAACATTTTTAGGTGCATTTGCAGCATTTTATGTAGTCACCGACTGGCATTACAAAAGAATGCTTGATCCGATGGTTCAGATGAGAAAAATGGACAGAATGATGATGAAAGAAGCCCGTATGGCAGAAAAAGTTGCAAGAAGAGATTTTGAAAGGGCCGACCTTCTGGAAAACAAAGCAGGACAAATCGTTCACACTGAAAAGACCGACGATGCCTACAAAATTATCATCAACCTCAAACCTTTTGACAATGACGAAAAAAACGTAGAAGTTACAACAGAAGGAAACAAATTAACAGTAACTGCGGCAGGTGAAACAAAAAAGCGCAACAAAAGCGCAATAATCCGTTTCACGCAAAGTTTTATTTTCCCTGATGACGCAAAAATCAGCGAAATGAGCAAGTTTAAAGACGGGGATAAATATATAATAATTATTCCAGTAGACGATTAGAAAAATAAAAAACCGGATAAAAATCCGGTTTTTTTATGCTAAAATTTGGTTTATGAAAATACTTGTAACGGACGACTCAAGCGGCTGGGTAGAATACCACATGAATGCCCTAAAACATATCCTTCCGCCTGACACTGAGATTGATACGGCAAAAAGTGCAAAAGAAGGTCTTGACAAAATTACGCTAAACATTGACTCGCCTTATGATGTAATCTTCACCGATATGCAGATGGAGAGTGATTTTCT
>CALUTA010000113.1 GCA_944323585.1 Candidatus Gastranaerophilales bacterium | reverse complement strand
AAGCTCCGGCGCAGAATTTATTTAGAGAGTTTATCTTGGTCTGGTCGGGGTAACTGTTTGTCTTGTCTGAGGTGTTTTTTATGGAAGTCGCCGCGTCTGTGGTCACGTCTGTCCATTCTGTGATGAGGTCCAAAGTCCGGTCTGCCGTATTCATGATGAGGCATTGGTCTTTGCATTTGAACAGGACCTCCAAGAGCACATGGACATGGCATAACCGGAGGTTTTGTAAATGTTGTGAATACACATAGTGCCAGCAAGCATCCGGTGAATGCTCCTGCGGTTATCAAGGCGAATTTTTTAAATAAATCTTGTTCGCATCTGCATACTTTTTCTTCTGTTTTAATTTCTTCATTTCTGATTTCTTCTGACATTTAAAACCTCCTTGTATTAAGTTGTTACATTCTTATAACGAATCTTAAATCAGAATTGTTCATTTTTTATATCAAATTTTTTTTAAGAAATTCGCAAACGCAGTTATATCCTGCTTTTGTGGAAGAAGTTTGTGCAAGTGCGTTGAGCATCATAAAGTCATGGATAGTTCCATTAATGCGGATATTTGCAGTTTCAACTCCGGCTTCATCAAGTTCTCGGGCAAATTCTTCGCCTTCATCCCGCAAAACATCATTTTCGACCGTCAATATAAGTGTCGGCGGAAGATTTTTCAGTTCATCAGTGCTTGCGTTCAGCGGGCTTGCGTAAGTTTCTTCTCTGCGTTTTTTATCTGGAATATAGCTTTCCCAGAAATATTCCATGGATTTTTTGCTCAGCCACGGGCCGTTTTTAAATTCTTCATAGGATTTTGTATTCATTGAAGAATCAGTTACTGGGTATAAAAGTGCAAGTGCCTTAATTTTTGGGCCGCCTTCATAGTTTGTCTTAAGAGCACACGCCGCTGCAAGGTTTCCGCCTGCGCTGTCACCTGCAAGAGCTATTTTGTTTATATCAATATTGAATTCATCAGGATATTTTGTCACATATTCCAAAACTCCGCAAATTTCGTTTAAAGCTGACGGATATGTGTGTTCAGGAGATTTTTTGTAATCAGCAAATATCACACAGCACTCCGATTCATTTGCAAGACGTTTAATCAGCATGTCATATGCTTCCTTATCGCCCATAACCCATCCGCCTCCGTGAGCGTATATAATTGCAGGAAGTTTCCCTGTTTTTGTCTTCGGCTTGATTGTTCTGATATCAATTTTTTCGGCCTTAGAGGATGAAATTGTTTTGTCTGTTACTTCTGCGTCAATATTTACATAATTTTTTTCCTGAACCGAAAGAAGAAAATCTCTTGCCTCTTCGGCTGTCATCTCGTAAAGCGGTTTGTCTTCTCTCTCTTCAATTTCTTCCAGAAATGTTTTAACATCATTTGCAAGATTAAGTTTTTTTGTCATAACAATACCTCTCAAATTTTAAATAAATTAATTAAATACAATTTGTATTTTTATTTAAAATTTAAGAGAATACATCAGCTTTATTGTTATTAAACGGGGGATTTTTTATGATTTACAAATTTTTTACAGGTTTGCACGGGTTGCCGACAGCAACAACATTTGCAGTGATGTCTTTTGTTACAACACTTCCGGCTCCGATAACCGTATTATCACCGATTGTAACCCCGGGCATAACACAAATGTTTCCGCCAAACCAGACGTTATTTCCGACAGTTATCGGTTTTGCAAATTCAATGCCGGCTTTTCTGTCGGCAGGATCTATCGGGTGACCGGCCGTATAAAATCCGCAGTTCGGTCCTATCATTACGTTGTCGCCGAATTTAACCTTTGCACAGTCAAGGATTACGAGGTTGTGATTTGCATAGAAATGCTCTCCGACTTCTATATTGTAGCCGTAATCACAGAAAAAGTTAGGTTCTATCAGGATATGTTCACCAACTTTGCCGAGCATTTTTTTTAAAGTATTTTTACGGGTTTCATATTCTTTCGGGCTAATTTGATTATATTTCTGGCACATTGTTTTTATGTGAGTTCTGTCATACATCAATTCTGCGTCTGAAGGGTTGTAATTTAATCCTGCAATCATTTTTTCTTTTTCGTTCATAAGCTCTCCTGTTTATTGTGATTTTAACATAAAATATTTTATGTTAAAATTAGAAATGAATATTATCAGGAAGATAAATGTATAATCTTTTAAAAGAAAAGTTAATAGAACTGAAACAGGAATACGGCGCATCAGGACTCAAGATTGAATTTGAAACGGAATGCATAACATTTGAAGAAGTCCTTGAGGCAAAGCGTCTTGCACAAGCATCGGGAGTTGAGCTTGCTATAAAAATTGGTGGCTGCGGAGCTGTCAGAGATATTTTTGAAGCAAAAGAGGCTGGTGCCGGCGTGATAGTTGCTCCAATGATTGAATCCGTATATGCTTTGAAAAAGTTTGTAAGTTCCGTAGAGGAGGTTTATAATAATTTTGCGGAAAGTCCTGATTTGTTTATAAATATAGAAACCGAGCAAGGTGTATTAAATTTTTCAAAGATTGTTTCGTCTGATGAATTTGACAAAATTGCCGGTGTTGTAATCGGCAGGAATGATATGGCAAAGTCTTACGGGATTGAAGATGCGGAGAATGATTTAATCCGTAAGAATATATCGGTAATAGCAAATAAAGCTAATAAATGCGGGAAAAAAGTCATTGTTGGCGGAAAGATTATGCCTGAATCAAAATTACTGCAACTCCCGCCGTTTGTGCAATGTGAAACAAGAAAAATTGTTTTTGAAAATATTCCGGATTCAGTCGGAATTTTGAAAGCATTGGAATTTGAAACTTTTTTTATAGAAAATAAGAAAAATAAATCTTCTGAGGATTATACAAGACTAAGAGAGCTTAAAACTCGTATGCCTGCCGTTATTGCAGGTTGTTGAATTTGTGACAAAATATTGAATTATTGCAATTAAATTATGTTTATGAGAGAATAAACTTGGCAAATTCTAAGGGGTGTAATGTAAATGACTAATAATCCGGTTAAAAAAGCAATGATAATGGCAGCAGGAGTGGGGTCAAGGCTGGAACCGCTGACATTGTCGGTGCCAAAACCGCTTATTCCGATTGCGAATAAGCCTGTTATGGATATATTGCTGGAAAATCTTAAAAATATAGGCATTACGGACGTCATTGCAAACACTTATTATCTGGCAGAACAGATAATTCAAAGGTATAAAAATAATAATTCTGGTATTAATTTCAATTATATAAAAGAAGATACTCTTTCAGGGACAGCCGGCGGTCTAAAAAAATGTCAGGATTTTTTTCAAAAAGGAGATGTGTTTGTTGTTCTATCTGCTGATGGTTTGACAAATGCGGATATTCAAAAGGGTATTGAGTCACACCTTAAAAATCATGCTGTTGCAACTATTGGAATTAAAAAAATTCCGCATGAGGAAGTGTCGCATTTTGGTGTGGTGGTAACTGATGAAAATGGTTTTATAAAAGAGTTTCAGGAAAAACCTTCAGTGGCAGAGGCAAAAAGCAACTATATAAATACTGGAATTTATATTTTTAATTATGAAATTTTTGATTATATTCCATCCGGAACATTTTATGATTTTGCCAAGAATGTTTTTCCAAAGCTGTTGCAGACTTGCGGAATCAATACATTTGAAATTACTGAATACTGGTCAGATATAGGTACTATTGCGCAGTATAAACAATCAGTAAAAGATGTGTTTGACGGATTTTGCAGCTTTGAACACTCGCAAATCCGGACTAAAAACAGCGGAAAATATATTGCAGGTTTCTCTGAAATTCCTGAGGATACCAGGTTTGAAGGTGTGTCAACAATAGGTGATAATTGTAATATAGGTAAAAATGTAACAATAAAAGATAGTATAATCTGGGATAATGTTGAAATTGCAGATAATGTCCGTGTTGAAAATGCAATTGTTGCAAGCGGAAGCAGGATTCTTTCTGATTTGGAAGGGATGTCAATACCTGCCAATGATGTATTTTTAGAAGAATTGTTTTTAGAGCTGGAAGAATCAGCAAAATAAATGCTTGATTTTTGGTATGTTTTTTGATAATTTAATAACAGGTGATATAAGACGAGGGTTTTATATCCAGCGGTCTGAAAGAGATACTTTCTGAACAGCGGCACTCTGTCGAGAAAATGATAAAATATTGATTTTCAAAAAAATAAGATGGGCTGCTAAGACAATTTAAAAATTTCGGGACTGAGGCACTCTGCCGAAAAACGATTAAGTATCGTTTTTGAGAGGAAAGGTAGCGCAGTGACTGCGATACGTCCCGATACAACTTAATAATTTCGGGACTGTGGCGCAGCGGTAGCGCAGGGGACTCATAATCCCTTGGTCGTGGGTTCGAATCCCTCCGGTCCCAAAATAAAAAACTTCCTTTTGGAAGTTTTTTATTTTTGATACCATACTTTACATTTGTATTTTAATGTCCAGTTTGTTGTCTATAGAATAAATTGTAGGTTGGGCATACTTGCCCAACAACACTAAATCATAGAAAGTCAGAAGTTGTTTGATTATAAAAAATAAAATTGGACGAAATCAGACTTATTAGGACATGAAATTAGAAAATCAAAGAAAAGTCCACCTCCGATTAATAGACCAATTAGTGTTGGGCTGAAAGCCCAACCTACTTACTCGTTCGGAAACTTTACAAACTTTTTTACAATTCCTTTACAAATAGCAAAAAAAAATTTTTTCCAGTTTTAGAATATCACAAGGAGGTTTTATGCAAATAAATTCTATTACAAATAATTTCAATATAAATACCCAAAATCGTAATTATTTTTCAAAAAATGAATCTCATGTAGCATTTGGTTTTAGAGAAGAGGTTTTTGATTGTACCTCTAAAATTGCTTTAAAACATATTGATGAAAAAAATCTTTATAAAGCAAAAGTTAAAAAAATAATAAAAGATGCTATAAAAAATTGTGATGTCGAAATACTTTTTGAAGCTGTAGGACTTAAAGCTAAAAGAGATTTATTTGGCAAGTACACCGTTTCCGGATATGGAAAGGGTGGTGGTGCTACTCATGATTTCTCAGAGCTTGGTGTTGATGAAAATAAATTGTTTAAAAAGATAAAAAGAATAACAGGTACTGCTGATTTTAGAGAATCAAAAGCTACTGATTTGGGCAGTCTTAAACAGATAGATGGAGAT
>CALUTA010000112.1 GCA_944323585.1 Candidatus Gastranaerophilales bacterium | reverse complement strand
TTGCATTTTATCTGCAAAAACAACTGTAGATTTGTTTTTTGCGCAATTACTCTGCCTGAATTTTTGCTCACTATGGCAATAATTGGAATTGTAGCCTCTCTTTCATATACAGGGCTTCAAAGGCATATTGAAGAAAAGAAAAGCGCGGTTGCTATCCAAAAAATTTATACAGTGCTCTCTCAGGTTACCCTGTATGTAATCAGTGACAGGGATTCATCTATCAACTGGCCTCTTGAAAGTTATTCTCATAATGCGTCTGAACTTGCGTTTCAGTATTATAAACCTTATTTTAAAACCCTTAGAGTCTGCTCAAACGATCCGGGCTGCTGGAGATATCCGAGCTGGTTCCTGAGTGGATATCCTTACTTGAAAGAAACCGAATTTTATAACTATATGTTTACTCTGGCAGACGGCATGAATGTTATTATCAACGTTTACCCGCCCGAAGTTGTCATAAGAGATTTCGGGGTAAACGTCGACCGCCCGACAGTTGTTTTTCTGGCTGACATAAACGGCGACACTCCTCCAAATACAATCGGCAAAGATATTTTTGCCTTTGTGTTAAGAGGTGACGCAATTGTGCCAAGCGGGGTTGATGATTCCTACAGCTGCAATGTCAAAAGTACTGGGCTTACGTGTACTTCAAGAATTATTAACGACAATTACAAGTTTACTTATTACTAGGCGGGTTTGCGCCGAGGCCTGGAAATTATGTTCGGAATGTTAATAGTAAATAAAAAAAGCCCGATTTTAAAACGGGCTTTTAAGTACTTTATATAGTCATTTTGTCATCCTGAGGGCAAAATCCGAATGTTTAAACGGCTTGATTGCTTAGCCTTTACTTGATACTCTTTTAGGTCTTGTGATGACAAAAGTGGTTCTTATTGTTTTTTCTTTAATGTCGGGAATGCGATTACATCTCTGATTGAAGGTGAATTTGTCAAAAGCATTACGATTCTGTCAATACCTATGCCAAGACCGCCTGCCGGAGGCATTCCGTGTTCAAGTGCGCAGATAAAGTCTTCATCAATTTCCATTGCTTCTTCATCCCCGTTAGCTTTTGCACGGGCCTGTGCTTCAAATCTCATTCTCTGGTCGATAGGATCCGTAAGTTCAGAGAATGCATTTGCGATTTCCCAGCCGTTTACACGGGTTTCAAAACGTTCTGTCAGTCTTTCGTTATCTCTGTGAACTTTCGCAAGCGGTGAAATGTCACGCGGATAATCTATAATATGTACAGGCTGAATTAAGTGCGGTTCAACTTTTTCTTCAAAAATTAAATCAAGCACCTGACCCCAATTTTCGCATTCTGAGGCATCTATGCCGATTGATTTTGCCTTAGCTTTGGCATCTTCTGTTGTGAAGCAGTTGTTGAAATCAATGTCTGTATATTCTTTAATTGCGCCGAGCATTGTCTTTCTGTCCCACGGAGGTGTAAGATCAATTATATTTTCGCCGTAAGGGATTTTCATTGTACCCAGAAGATCCTGCGCTATTGATGAAATAAGGTTTTCTGTCAAAACCATCATTTCATTGTAATCAACATAGGCCTGATAGAGTTCCATCATTGTGAATTCAGGGTTGTGGCGAATGTCGATACCTTCGTTGCGGAAGCTTCTGTTGATTTCAAAAATTTTCTCTGAAAGTCCGCCGACCATAAGCCTTTTCAGGTAAAGTTCGGGCGCAATTCTTAAGTACATGTCCATATCAAGCGTGTTGTGGTGCGTGATAAAAGGTCTTGCATTTGCGCCTCCTGCCTGAGGGTGAAGCATCGGGGTTTCAACTTCAATAAATCCCTGTTTTGTGAGATACTCACGAATTTTTTGTATGATTTTGCTTCTTAATACAAAAGTTTTTCTAACGTCTTCATTCACAATCATATCAACGTAACGCTGGCGGTATCTTGTTTCAACATCTGTCAGCCCGTGAAATTTTTCAGGAAGCGGAAGAAGTGATTTTGAAAGAATTTTTAATGAAGTTGCTTTAATTGAAAGCTCGCCTCTGGGGGTTCTTCTGATTGACCCCTTAAATCCCACGATATCGCCGATATCGATAAGTTTTAAAATTTTTAACTGGTCTTCAGACAAGTTTTCTTTGTGTGAAAATATCTGTATTTTTCCTGAAGCATCCATAAGGTCGATAAACATACCGGAATTTCTGATTGCCATTACACGGCCGGCAACTGAATAGGTATCTTCTGTTTCGACACCGGCTTCAAGGTCTTTGTATTTTTCCTGCAAGTCTGAAGCGTTTATGTCTTTGTCAAATGAATAAGGATAAGGGTTTACACCTTTATCAGCAAGATCAGCAAGTTTTTGGATTCTTGTTTGTCTAATCTGGTCTATTGCCGAATTCGGCTCGTTTGCAACCTGTTGTGTCATAATTTTTATTCCTTTATTTTTATTTATATCTTGTACTTAAATTTTAACACAAACAAATCCGCATTCAAATTTTTATCAACCGTATATTCCTGATAAATTAAACAGGAATAAAAAATACAAAAAAGTTCACATCGGGTGTGAACTTTTTTGTTGTATGAAGAATTTCTCTTAGTTTACTCAGCCGGTGTCGGATTGTAATCAATCATACGTTTCAGTTCATCAGGTCTTGAAGTTTTAGAAAGAGCATCTTCAAGAGTGATATTCCCTGCTTTGTAGTGTTTAGCAAGAGCCATTTCCAGAGTTTGCATTCCTAAGCCCGTATTCATCTGAATTGTGGAATAAATTTGGGCAGCTTTACTTTCTCTGACAAGGTTTGCAATTGCAGGCGTTACAAGCATGATTTCCTGAGCCATTACACGGCCTTTTTTCTGGCCGTTCGGCAGTGTTTTCGGTACAAGGGTTTGTGCAAATACTGCAACGAGTGAGTTTGCAAGCTGTACACGGATTTGTTGCTGCTGTCCTTCCGGAAATACGTCGATAATACGGTCAATAGTTTGTGAAGCTGAAGACGTGTGAAGTGTTCCAAATACAAGGTGGCCTGTTTCTGCTGCAGTCAGCGCCAGAGCAATTGTTTCATGGTCACGCATCTCACCTACCAGAATGATATCAGGGTCTTCACGGAGTGCTGATTTAAGAGCGTTCGCAAAACTTCTTGTATCCATCCCTAGTTCACGCTGGTGAACGATACTTTTTTTAGAAGTATGGACAAATTCTATCGGGTCTTCAATTGTCAAAATATGTTCTGCTTTTGTATCGTTAATATAGTCAATCATTGCCGCAAGGGTTGTTGATTTACCTGAACCTGTAGGACCTGTTACAAGAATCAAACCTCTCGGTTTTTCTGCCGTAATTCTTACGATATCAGGAAGCCCCAGCTGATCAAATGATGGAACTTTGTCTGTAATTGTACGGAAGGCTGCGGCATAATTACCTTTGTCTTTGTAGAAGTTAACCCTGAAACGGCTCAAGCCTTCAATACCATATGAGAAGTCCAATTCCCAATTTTGTTCAAGTGTACGTCTTTGTTCGTTTGAAAGCATTGGAAAAAGAAGGCTTTCTACTTCATCAGGAGTAAGCGGTTCCATATCTACACGGGTAAGCTTACCATCTATTCTTATTGACGGTGGCAGATTGCTTGATATGTGCAAGTCACTTCCGCCGTCTTTTACCAGTTTTTCCAATAATTCTTCAATTACCATGTTTTACCTGCCTTTTATGATTTTTAGTTAATAGTTATTATTCGTTAAAAGATATTAATGCGTCATCTTCTTTCATTGCAAGTTCCAGAAGTAAGTATGTCATGTATGCACCGAGAGCAACTGCTTTCGGGTCTAAATCAGTATTATTTGCAGCCTCAATGATTGCGGTGTTGATTTCAGGATTTTCGTCTTTAATGTAATGTATCATTTTTTTACGCCAGCCGGGCATATCTTTGAAAATTTCCGAAAACACCTTTGCTGCGGTTTCTTCTGATATAATTGGAAGCATACTCTACCTCTTATACTATCACATTCTAATTTTACATTACTTATTAGTATTTAACAATAGATATTCATAAATAATCCTTTGTTTAATGTATAATTCAGGTATGAAACTGAGAACTTTAAAACTTTCAAATTATCGCAATTGCAAAGATTTGGAGTTGGATTTTGGCGCAGATAAGGTGTTGATTATAGGTAAAAATGCCCAGGGGAAGACAAATATTTTGGAAAGTATTTATTTTCTCTCCGCCTTAAAAAGCCCGAGAACTTCCAATAATATTGAAATAATAAATTTCGACTCGGAATCTGCTTCAATTGAATCTGAACTTGTCAAAGCTGATACTTCAGTTTCGTTGAGTTATTTTTATAACAGGGAGAAAAGCAGGGTTTTAAAGGTCAACGGACTTAAGACAACCCCGAAAAACTTTAAACAGGTATTAAAGACGGTTTTATTTTCAACGAATGACCTGCTTTTATTGCGGGGCAATCCTTCTGATAGGCGGGACTGGCTGGATAGAGCTATTTCTCAAGTGTATCCGGCTTATGATGAAAGACTGTCTAAATATGAAAAAATCCGCATTCAGAAAAATAATTTTTTGAAAGAACTTATAAAGGGTGCCAATTTAGACGAAACTCTTCTGGAAGTTTTAAACGAACAGCTTGTGATTACCGGAAGCAACATAATTTATTTAAGAATAAAATTTTTAGCTGAAATTGAGCGGATTGCAAGAGAAAAGCACAAGACGATAAGCGAAACCGAAGAATTAAAACTTGTTTATGACTGCTCTTTTCTGGAAGGTGAAACAGAACTTGAAGAGATTGTGCAAAAATTCAGGCATGCTCTGGAAGATCGAAAAATCGAAGAATTCCGAAGGGCACAGGCCTGCGTTGGCCCGCACAGGGACGATATAATATTCTATATAAACGAAAATGAAGCGACAAAATTTGCTTCTCAAGGCCAGCAGAGGACGGTTGTTCTTGCCTTAAAGCTTTCAGAACTTGATATTATAACAGCCAAAACAGGGGATGAGCCGGTTTTGCTGCTGGATGATGTTCTGGCGGAACTTGATGATATAAGACAGAATTACCTGCTAAAATCAATTACCTCTGCGACGCAGGTTGTGATAACTTCTGTTGACACAGTGCTTTTTGAAGATGAATTTTTGAAGGATGTTAAAATTTACAAAATTGAAAACGGTGCTGTTATTTAGCATAAAGTATGTTATTTTAATAAAATTTTAGAAAGTTTTATTGTGTACATTTCTTTCTCTTTGTTGCGATGCAAAG
>CALUTA010000111.1 GCA_944323585.1 Candidatus Gastranaerophilales bacterium | reverse complement strand
GCTCGCAATGACGGATTGGTTTGGATTTTTCCTATCCCGCAAGGGGCTAGGGAGGAGAATCCCGTTACCGCTTTTGCGGTTCACAACCTCTTATCTCAGCAAATCCGTTAGTTCCGGCAAAATCTTAAACAAATCTCCGACTATCCCGAAGTCCGCAACCTCAAATATCGGTGCGTTTTCGTCCGTGTTGATTGCAATAATCTTTTCGCTGTCCTGCATTCCCACAAGGTGCTGTATGGCACCGGAAATTCCGCAGGCTATATAAACTTTCGGCCTTACCGTCTTGCCCGTCTGCCCTATCTGGATTGATTTCGGCGCAAACCCACGTTCTACAGCACCTCTTGTTGCTCCGATTGTTCCGTTTAAGGTTTTTGCAAGTTCTTTCAAAAGTTCAAAACCTTCCGCACTGCCGACACCCTTGCCCCCTGCAACTATGACTTCCGCACTGTCAAGTTCGTTGATTTCATTCTCAAGCGTTCCGGCAAAGTCAAGCAGTTCGGTTTTTGTTTCGAAATCCTCCAATGCCGGTCTTTTTATCTCAAATTCCGTAGTTCTTATAATATCTTCTTTCAGCGGTTTAAAGACTTTCGGGCGGACTGTCGCCATCTGAGGCAACGTCTTACACAAAATCGTCGCCATTAATTTGCCTCCGAATGTCGGACGGGTTGCCGCAAGCTGGCCTTTTTCGTTAATATCAAGATCCGTGCAATCCGCTGTCAGGCCTGTATGAAGCGCTGACGAAATTCTGGGCGCTAAATCCCGACCCTCATTTGTCGCTCCTATAAGCATTATCTCAGGCTTAACTTCCTTTACAAGATCTATTGCAAGCTTTGAATACAGCTCTGTGTTATATGTTCCGAACTTTTCGTGCTCAAATACGTAAACCTTATCAATCCCGCTTTTGAAAAATCCGTCTTTAAAGTTTTCAAGCTGGTTCGGCTCCGTGAACAACAGGGCGGAAATCTTACAATCCCCGAGTTTTGCCGCCAATTCTACGGATTTTTTGGCAAGTTCAAAAAATACAGTGTGAATGTATTTACTGCGGGTTACTTCTGCGTATAAGAGTATTTCTTTTGTTTCACTCATCTGCACCTGCCATAAATTCAAGTATTTTGTCTTTCAGAGTTTGCGCTGACGTGTCTGAATAGAAAATCTTTTCGCTTGTTCTGGTGATTATTGGTCTGAATGCCCTGCTTACGTAAGTCGGCGAGCCTTTTATCCCTGTTTCTTCAGGCAAAAGCCCGAGGTTTTCCATGGTAAACGTTTTGATTTCCGCTTTCTGTGCCCGTTTGTATCCGTTTATCAAGGCTCTAGAAGGTTCTTTGCCGCTTTGAAGCATGCAAATCAGCGCCGGAAGTTTTGCTTTAATCGTTTCAATTCCGTCATCCGCCTGCCTTTTTACGATTATATAATCAGGTGTGCATTCAATTATTTCCTGCACAAAAGTTATTTGCGGAATGTTCAGGTGATTTGCGATACTAGGGCCTGTCTGGGCTGTGTCCCCGTCAATTGCAAATTGTCCGCAGATTACAAGAGAAAAATCCGGCAAAACCTGTTGAATGGCTCTGGAAAGTGTTTTTCCCGTCGCATAGGTGTCGGCTCCGGCAAATTTTTTATCTGAAATTAAAACGGCTTTGTCCACTCCAAGTGCTATTGTTTTTCTGAGCATACCTTCTGCCTGCGCCGGCCCCATTGTCAGGGCTGTTATTTCAGTGTCGGAAGTTGCTTTTTTTATCTGTAAGGCTGCATCTATTGCATAAACATCATAAGGGTTAATAATGCTTTCAACCCCTTCACGGTTTATAGTATTATGTTCCGTCCACTTTATCTCTGTTGTGTCCGGAACTTGTTTGATGCAAAGTGCTATTTTCATAAATTAACCGTTTGCGTTATTGTTATTTCTTCTCTGGCGTTGGGCAGCCTGTCTGGAATTCGCTGCAAGCAATGCATTATAGGCCATGATGTACATAGAACATTTTTTTACGCTTGGTATGTACCAGCTGCAGCGATCCTGCGTGCATACCATGTCTATGCCTGTGCCTATACTCAATACCGGACAAAACGGGATATCTTTTTTTATAGCCATCATTCTCTCCCTTTTATTTCTGTAACGAAGCTTGTTTTAGAAGATTACAATTTTCATCACGTTTTCTTTCTTGATCTTTGTAGATACGTGTTCTGTTTATAACTTCATCAAAGTCAATTTTGTGAGCATCAAAATCAGGACCGTCTACGCAGGCAAACTTAACCTCTCCGCCGACAGTAACACGGCATGCTCCGCACATTCCGGTGCCGTCTACCATAATCGGGTTCATGCTGGCTTCAGTGTAGATACCTTTGCCACGTGTCATTTCGGCAACCGCACGCATCATCGGCATCGGGCCTACTGCAATAGCATAATCCACTTTTTCACGGTTCATGATTTTTTCCAATACCTGAGTTACGAATCCTTTTTCGCCAAGTGAACCGTCGTCTGTTGTTATGAATAACTCTGTGCAGGCATCTTTCATTTTGTCAGCCCAGAAGATAAGGTCTTTGTTTCTTGCGCCCATAATCATGTAAACTTTGTTTCCTGCTTCCTTGAAAGCTTTTGCAATCAAATAGCATGGCGCAGCCCCGTAGCCTCCGGCTAAGCAAACAACAGTGCCGTATTTTTTGATGTGGGTTGGCTGGCCTAATGGACCAACGATATCGTGAATTTCATCACCTTCATTCAAAGCTGCAAGCTTTTTGGTTGAGTATCCGACAGCCATAAATACAAGGGTTAATTCACCTTTTTCTTTATTTACGTCTGCTATGGTAAGCGGAACTCTTTCGCTGTTTTCGTCAGCTCTGAAAATTATAAACTGGCCGGCTTTTGCATTCCTTACAACATATGGTGCATCAACCGTAATTTCATATTGATTTGGACAAATTTCTTTTTTGGCTAAAATTTTATATCCCATTTTGTCAATTCTCTCCTATAACTCTTTTTTTCTTCATTATACTACAAAAAAGGCTTTAGTACATAACTTCATTATTGTTAATAATTTAAATGGTTTTGCAGGTATAATCGGGGCGGCTTTTAAGTTTTTCTTCTATCTGCTCAAAAGTCAGAAGCCCCTGGGTTGCTCCGAATTCAGATACGGCAGCTGCTGAATTTACAGAAGCATACATCAGTGATTTTCCTATATCAAGCCTGTTTCTTTCAAGTGCGGCACAGAATGTTGAAGCAAAGGCATCTCCTGCTCCGAGTGTTGAAACAACAGGGCCGTCAAAAACAGGGCAGATATAATATTTTTTGCCGTCATAAGCATAGGCTCCATTTTTGCCATCCGTAATAACAACAATTTGATAATCTCTGACTTTTAATTTTTTAAACATTTCTTTTATATCCGGATGAAGAGGTTCTTCCGAGTATTTAACTTCTCTGGTGTCGGGTCTTACCTGAATTTTGGTTGCAAGAGAGGCTTCTTCTTTGTTCATAACAACAATATTAGCGTTATCAAGAATTTTTTTGAGGTAGTTAAAGCCTTTCTTAATACTTGTAGAGCCTGCATTGAAGCAGACAAAAACCTTATTTTCGCTGGCAAAAGTCGCAATGTCATCCAGAACTTTTGTACTGTCGCCGTTCATAGGGGCAATGTATAAAAGTTTTGCATTTTTAATGGCATCAAAATTGATGTCAGATTTTTTGATCATTGCATTTGCGCCTCTGTGGGCAAGGACGGTTCTGTCGCCCTGAAAGCTTACAAGAATAATTGAAAATCCTGTGCTGACTTTGGGGTCTTGAATTATATTTGAAAGGTCAATGTTTTTGTTTTTGAAAGATTCAAGAACTCCTTCTGAATAAATATCATCACCGATTTTAAAGATTGCACTTGTTTTATATCCGAGGTTTGCGAAGTTTACGGCTGTGTTGACCCCGCCTCCGCCGACCTGTGATGTGAAATCTTCAATCTCGACTTTTGCGCCGTAGGGGTAGCTCATAAATTCTGACTTTTTGTTTTTTGTATAAACAGATACGATGTTAGCATCATCACTTTCGACGAAAACATCCATTGTGGCACTTCCGATTGTAATTACGTCACACATATTTTAATATCCTCCAGTTGTCTTTATCTTAGCATAAAAATCTTTATGTAAACAATTGTGAATTTATAAATCATAAAAAGCGCAATTCTGCTAATTAATTTTTTTTTATAACTGTATAGAGGAAAAAATTAAGGGGAATTTGCCTATGTCAGACGATTTAAGAGTTCAAGTTATCAGATTTAATTTAGGGAAAAATTACGAGAATGCCAAAAAGGACACGGTTGAAGTTGATGAAAACATTTTTTATTCAACACCTGTAATTTCTGCTGATACAGTTTCAGCAGACTCAACAAATTTGAAGCCAAAGAAAGGGCTGATGATAACTTTTGCAAAAGCTGAAGATAAGACTGAGAATGTCGAAAAACCTGAGTATGAGTTTATTTTTTCGGATGTAAAAAAACGTCATGAATTAAGCTGGGGTGAAATCGGCGAAATTGCATTGAACAGCGGTAAAAATTTTGTAAAAGGCATGTTCTGTGATGAAAACGGATTCAGCTTAAAAAGAACTGCAATGACTGTCGGTACTGTTGCTTTATTAGCGTTTGCCGCACCGGTTGCTGCTGCAGCCGGCGCAAGTGCTGCGGTTGTTGCAGGAGTTGCAGGTACTGCAAAAGTTGCAGGTCTTGGGCTTGCGGCTTATATGACTTACAATGGCGGCAAAAATGTCATTGCAGGTGCTCAAAAATATTATGATTCAACAACCGAGGCTGAAGCAAAAGCCGGCATGTCACAGGCAATGGACGGGGCTGTCGAAGTTGCGGCAGCGGTTCCTGCATTTGGTATTATCAAAGGCGGTGCCGCAAAAGGTAAGAAAATGGCATCTAAAAAAGCAGAAGCACAGCAGAACCAGCCGGCTCCGGAAGGTGCAAAACCTGCAGCAGAAGCTCCGAAGCCTGTAGAAGAAGCCCCGAAAGCGGAAACAAAACCGGTTGAGGAGCCGAAGCCTGTAGAAGAAGCCCCGAAAGCGGAAGCAAAACCGGTTGAGGAGCCGAAGCCTGTAGAAGAAGCCCCGAAAGCGGAAACAAAACCGGTTGAGGAGTCAAAGCCTACAGAAGAAGCTCCGAAAGCAGAAGCAAAACCGGTTGAAGAGCCGAAGCCTACAGAAGAAGCCCCGAAAGCGGAAACAAAATTTCCTGAGGCGAAGTCGCTCAGTGATGAC